>NZ_JBHXBO010000352.1:0-3063 GCF_042726775.1 Oerskovia sp. NPDC060287 | reverse complement strand
GGGCGGTGCCCCGGCTCGACGGCCGGGGCGCCGCCCTCGTCGTGCGTCACGACGACCTGAGGTGCTCGGGCCGCGAGGCTCCCACCCCACCCGCTCAGGCCGCGAGGCCGTCCCCGACCGCTCAGGCCGCGAGGCCCAACCGCCCCATCCTGCGCGTGTGCTCCGCCGTGAGCTGCGAGAACACCCACGCCTGACGGTCCGCAGCCGTCCCCGTCGCGTCGGCCGCCCCGGGGGTCCCTGCCTCGGTGCGGTGCCCCGCACCGTCCGCGAGGAGCCGGCTCAGTCCCTCGCGCTCGGCGAGCAGCGTCTGCACCAGCCCGAGCGCCTCGCCCACGAGCCGCCGTCCCCACAGCGCGAGGCGCGACGCGAGCACGGGGTCCGCCGCCGCGGCGTCCGCGATGACGGTCGCCGAACGCTCGGAGTCGACGCCGTCCGAGAGGATCTCGAGGACCAGGTCGCGCGACTCGTCGTCGAGACCGTCCGCGGCGAGGCGGCAGAAGTCGTCGGCGACGCCGTGGCCGACGTACCCCTTGAGCACGCCCTCCCACCAGGTGCTCGACGGCGTCCGCGCCTCGAAGTCGTCGAAGATGCCGTCGAACGCGCCCATCTCGGCCTCGGGGTCGCCGCCCAGGTCGGCGATGCGCTCGAGGACGCGCTCGTGGCGCGCGAGCATCTTGCCCGCGTGGCGCGAGAGCTGGTGGCGCTGCGTGAGGGTCGGGGCGTGGGCCGCGTCGGCCGCGAGGCGGCCGAAGGTCGCGAGCTCGGTGTACGCGATGAGGCCCAGCAGACCGATCGCGTCACGGCCCGTGGCGAGCTTCTCGGTACCGACGGACGGGTCGTGGTGCTGCGGCTCGCTCATCGGGTCAGGATAGTCGAGTCCCGCAGCCCGTCCCCTGTCGGGGGACGCGACATGACGGGCCTTGACCGGCTTGACGGGTGCCGTCCGATAGTATGGGGGGGTACATCGGTTGCCCGGTCGTCCGAATCCCCGGTTCCCGGTGGGTGCTCGTGAGCCCCACCCCGTGCCGAAAGACTTGCGAACGACACTGCACGACGCCGACCTCGGTCGGTGCGCGCGGGCGGAACCGGGGTTCGCGCCTCACGGCCGACGACCCCCGACGACGTCCTCGCGGCGAATACCCACGATCGGCTGCCGGCCACTAGGCGCGAGAGACCGTACCTGCCTGGGATCTTCCCGGAGCATCGTGGACCCGCCAACCGTCGGGTCGATCACGCACGTGCGGGGCCTCGCGCCAGACATCAGAACCACGAGGCACCAGTGACCACCACCGAAACACCTGTCGAGCCCACCGAGCTCGACCTCACCCCTGCCGAGTCCCCTGTCGACGACGCACAGGGCACGCTCTCGTCGAGCGTCCAGGCCAAGGACGTCTCCTTCGCGGACTTCGGTGTCCGCCCGGAGATCGTCGAGGCGCTGGCCGACGCCGGCATCACCCACCCGTTCCCCATCCAGGCCATGACCCTGCCCGTCGCGATGTCGGGGCACGACATCATCGGCCAGGCCAAGACCGGTACCGGCAAGACGCTCGGCTTCGGCGTGCCGCTGCTGCACCGCGTCATCGCCCCGGGCGAGGAGGGCTTCGACCAGCTCCCCGCGCCGGGCAAGCCGCAGGCTCTCGTCATCGTCCCGACCCGTGAGCTCGCCGTCCAGGTCGCCGGCGACCTCGAGGCCGCCTCGGCCAAGCGCAGCGTCCGCATCATCCAGCTCTACGGCGGTCGTGCGTACGAGCCGCAGATCGCGACGCTCAACGCGGGCGTCGAGGTCGTCGTGGGCACCCCGGGTCGCATGATCGACCTCATGAACCAGGGGCACCTCAACCTCACGCGCGCTCGCTGCGTCGTGCTCGACGAGGCCGACGAGATGCTCGACCTGGGCTTCCTGCCCGACGTCGAGAAGCTCCTCTCGCGCACGCCCGCGGCCCGCCACACCATGCTGTTCTCGGCGACCATGCCGGGCGCGGTCGTCTCGATGGCCCGCCGCTACATGACGCAGCCGACGCACATCCGGGCCAACGACCCGGACGACGGCGGCCAGACCGTCAAGAACATCAAGCAGGTCGTCTACCGCGCGCACGCGCTCGACAAGGTCGAGGTCCTCGCGCGCATCCTCCAGTCCGAGGGCCGCGGCCTGACGATCGTGTTCGCGCGCACCAAGCGCACGGCCGCCAAGGTCGCCGACGAGCTCGCCGACCGCGGCTTCGCCTCGGGTGCGATCCACGGCGACCTGGGCCAGGGCGCCCGCGAGCAGGCGCTGCGCGCCTTCCGCTCGGGCAAGATCGACGTGCTCGTCGCGACCGACGTCGCGGCTCGTGGCATCGACGTCGACGACGTCACGCACGTCGTGAACTACCAGTGCCCCGAGGACGAGAAGACCTACCTGCACCGCACGGGCCGTACCGGTCGCGCGGGCAACAAGGGCACGGCAGTCACGTTCGTCGACTGGGACGACGTGCCCCGCTGGTCGCTCATCAACAAGGCCCTGGACCTGAACATCCCGGAGCCCGTCGAGACGTACTCGACGTCCCCGCACCTGTACTCGGACCTCAACATCCCCGAGGGCACCAAGGGCCGCCTGCCCAAGTCCGCGCAGACCCGCGCGGGCTTGGACGCCGAGAAGCTCGAGGACCTGGGCGAGACCGGCAAGCGCGGCGGCTCGCCGTCGTCCGCGCGCGGTGGTCGGGACGCGGGCCGCGACGCGGGCCGATCGGGCTCGCGCGACGCCGGACGTTCGGGTGGCCGTGACGGCGGGCGCAGCGGCTCGCGCGACGCCGGCCGGTCCGGTGGACGCGAGGGTGGCCGCAGCACCGAGGGCGCTCAGCGTTCCTCGGGTGCGACGGCCTCCGCAGGTTCGGAGCAGGCTCCGCGCGCCGAGGCTCCGGCCGCCGGGGCGTCCGCGGACGGCGCTCCGTCGCGTCCGCGCCGCCAGCGCAACCGTCGCCGCACGCACGGCGGCGGCTCGGGCGCTGGGACCGCAGGGGCCTCTGCTCCGGCCGAGTGATCCTCGACGCACGACCCTGACGGCGGGCCGTCGCTCCTCGGAGC
>NZ_JBHXBO010000351.1:0-3092 GCF_042726775.1 Oerskovia sp. NPDC060287 | reverse complement strand
GGCGTAGCCCCCGGAAAGTCCGCCAGCCAGACCTTCTCCGCC
This sequence comes from Oerskovia sp. NPDC060287, assembly GCF_042726775.1. NCBI lineage: Bacteria > Bacillati > Actinomycetota > Actinomycetes > Micrococcales > Cellulomonadaceae > Oerskovia > Oerskovia sp. NPDC060287. The sequence goes on along the minus strand of NZ_JBHXBO010000351.1, from coordinate 3,050 downwards.
CGCACCCAGACCCTGACCGCAGGCACCACCACCATCACCGCCACCCGCACCGACGGCACCACCCACACCCAGCAGATCGACCACCCCACCACCACCTGCTGACCCACCCCACCCACCGACCACGGCGCGCCACCCACCCCGGGCGGCGCGCCGTGGGCGCACCTGCGCACCTTCGAACATCCCCCGACCATCCGAAAGGTCCCTCCAGTGAGATCCCACGAACCGAGAGCAACGTGGCGCTCGGCCGCCACGGTGACCGCCCTCCTGACGAGCTGCGCGCTCGTCCTCCCGGCCTCGGCGGCCGGTGCCGCCGCGCCTCCTGCGCGGGCCGCCGTGGCTGACGGCTGGCCCCAGCCGTCCGTCCAGCAGCTCGTCGAGAACGACTTCACGCTGTACTTCGCCAACGCCGGCTCGACCGTGACCGACACGGTCGCCGCGGGCGACCACCTGGGTCTCTACCAGAGCCGCACCGACCAGAAGCTGGGACCGGACGTCGCGACGGGCCGTTCGTGGGGCTACGTCGTGAGCTCCACGTCGAACCCCGTGGCCAACGAGAGCACGGGCAACGCCCGAGGCGCTTCGCTGCGCTACGACGCCGAGCCCACCGGTGCCCACCTGCCCAGCCGTGAGGTCGCGTACGACTTCGACGTCCCCGACGGCACCTACGAGCTCACGTTCGGCTTCCAGATCCCGTCCGGATGGGGAGGACGCAAGGTCGTGACCCGCGCCGAGGGGACGGCGCTCGAGACGTTCGACACGGGCACCTCCGCGCTCGAGAAGAGCTACACCGTGCACGTCACCGACGGCACGCTCAACACCTCGGTCGCGAGCCCCGCCGACCGGAACGGCGCCTGGGCCGACCCTGCGGTCAGCTACCTGCTGGTCCGCGCGCTGCCGTCCTGGACGGTCGAGACGCTCGGGGCGAAGGTCGCCGCGTCCACCCTCTCCCCCGAGGAGGCCCACGGCTTCGCGTCGGAGACCGTCGTCGCGCTCGACGCGGCGCTCGACGCCGCGCGGGCCCTGATCGGGGCAGCGAGCCAGGACGAGGCCGCGATCCGGGCGGCGTTCGAGGCGATCGACGCCGCGCACGACGCCCTGCGCCCGGTCGAGACCTACGACTCGTTCCGTCCGGGCGAACCCTGGACGGACGACCAGGGGCGCGTCATCCAGGCGCACGGCGGACAGGTCGTCCCGGCCACCGACGACGCGGGCGAGCGCATCTACTACTGGTACGGGGAGGACCGCAGCAACGGGTACGGCTCGAGCCCGGGCGTGCACGTCTACTCGTCGTACGACCTCTACAACTGGACCGACAGGGGCCTCGCGCTCCGGGCCATGTCCTCGGCCGACCAGTTCGAGTCCGACCCCTACTTCGCCGAGCTCTACGCCGACTACACCGCCGAGGAGCGCGCCGCGGTGTATCGCGACCTCGGCACGGTCCAGACCGATCCCGCGGTCAACGCCGCGATCCTGGAACGCCCCAAGGTGATCTACAACGAGTCGACCGGACAGTGGGTCCTGTGGGTGCACGCCGACGGACCGTCCGAGACGTCGAACGCCCAGTACGCCAAGGCCAACGCGGGCGTCGCGGTCTCCGACTCGCCCACCGGCCCCTTCCGGTACATCGACTCCTACCGGCTGCACGTCGCTCCCGACGGCGAGCCGAACCACATGCCGTCGAGCCCCGGCATGGCGCGCGACATGAATCTCTTCGTCGACGACGACGGCACGGGCTACATCATCTACTCGTCCGAGGAGAACTACTCGCTGTTCATCTCACGCCTCGACGAGACGTACACGCAGCTCGCGACGCCGCCGGCGGAGGCCGTCAAGGGTGTCGACTTCACGCGCCCGTACATCGGCGCGCACCGCGAGGCCCCCGCTCTCTTCAAGCAGGGCGGCACGTACTACCTGATCACCTCGGGTGCGACCGGGTGGGACCCGAACCCTGCCCAGTACGCCACCGCGACCGACATCCTCGGGGAGTGGACGGACCACGGCAACCCGGTCTCGGGCAGCGGCGCGTCGACGACGTTCGGCTCGCAGAGCACCTCGGTCATCCCGGTCGACCCCGACAACGGGAAGTTCGTCTACATGGGCGACCGCTGGACGCCCAGCGACCTGAAGAACGCCCCGTACGTGTGGCTGCCGATCACGTTCGGCGAGAACGGCACCCTCTCGCTCACGAACCCGGGCACCTGGACGCTGGACGACCTGGTTCCCTCGGGCAGCTGGAGCGTCCAGGCCGACCTCCCGGGCCACGTGTGGCTGGGCGACACGACCACGCTCCCCTCGACCGTCGAGGTCACGCAGGCCGGGACGACGACGGCGGTCGCCGTCACCTGGGACGCCGCCTCGATCTCTCGTCCGGGTCAGGTCTCCCTCCGAGGCACGCTGGCGGACGGGAGGACCTTCTCGCGTGACGTCCTGGCCGTGCCGCACGACCTGCGGTACGTGGTCAACGCAGGCGGGGAGACCACCTCCGACTGGACCGCGATCCGGGCGGTCGCCGAGGCCGAGCACGGCCTCCCGCTCCTCGGGTCGGTCCCCGAGCAGCAGCTCGCCGCAGACCCGTCGACCGGGGTCCGGTGGGGGCTCAGCAGCTCGCCCGCAGACAGCGCTCTGCGCTCGGGCGGCGACATCTACCAGAGCCTGCGCTACGGCAAGAACCACCAGGACCTGGTCTACGTGTTCGAGGGCCTCGAGCCCGGGACCGCCACGGTCCGTGCGGGCTTCTACGACCCGTGGCCGCACGCGAACCGGGCCGCCCGGGTCAGCCTGAACGGCACGGTCGTCGAGCAGGAGCGGCTGTTCACGGCGGACCCCGCAGCGGGGCAGTACACGGTCGAGGTCGGCGCGGACGGCCGTGCCGAGCTGCGCATCACCCCGACCCGCTCTCCCGACATCCAGGTCAGCTGGGTCATGGTCTCGCAGGAACCGGTCGCCCCCGAGGTCGACCTGGGGGTCGAGGCGAGCGTGCGCGCCCAGTGCACCGGACGCACCGCGACCCTCTCCGTCCGCGCCCTCAACACCAGCGACGTCCCCCTCGA
>NZ_JBHXBO010000350.1:0-3120 GCF_042726775.1 Oerskovia sp. NPDC060287 | reverse complement strand
GCTCACCTGCGGGGTGAGCGGCGCCGTCGGGCAGGGAGCGCCTCACAGCCTCAGGGCTCGCCCTCCCCGAGCGCTCGGACGAGCGCCTCGTGCACGGCCCGAGGCAGCGCGTCGGGGTAGCCGAGCCAGGCGAGCTCGCGCGACCACGTGATCGCGTCGAGCGCCAGGACCGCGTGGAGCAACCCGGGCGGGACGCCGTCGTCGAGCACGAGGTCCGTGACGACGCGCGGGCGGCCCGAGCGCAGCGATCCCGGCCGGATCCCGTCGAGGATCATGAGCTGGTAGGTCGACGTGACCTTGCGCGGGTCCTCGGTCGCGGCGAGGTTCGCCGCGACGGCTCCGGCCGAGACACCCAGGCGCAGGGGCGAGAGGTCGTCGAACCCGTCGAGGACGACCTCGTCGACCGCGGCGTCGAGCAGGTCCTGGACGCCGCCGAACATCGCCTCCAGCCCCGCGGCGCTCAGCGAGCCGGCACGGGCGACGGCCTTGATCGTCAGCCGGTCGGTCCCTTCGTCCGCGGCCACCTGGAGGACGGCGTCGAGGACGGGGCGCCGGGGCGACCGGAGCGACGCGGTGTGCAGGGCCGGGGACAGCGCCGAGCGCACCGGGACCGTGAGGCCCGCGAGGCGGGCCGTGTCGGCGCAGATCCTTGCCCAGGCCTTCTCGTCGAGCGGGTAGGCGCCCGTGTGCGTGCCGAACCAGATCGCGTCGACGGCCAGTGCGGCGACCCACAGGCCGGGATCCTGCACGGGGACGTCGACCACGGGGCACGCGGCGAGGAGCCGCGTGCTGCGGTCCCGGACCGTCTCCGGTCCGGTCGAGGGTCGGTCGACGGGGTGGTTCATGGCACGTCCAGGCGGTAGGGGAGCGAGCGGTCTCAGTGCTCGACGGTCGGGGCGGCGCGGGGCGAGGGGATGACACGCCAGGCGACGGCCGCGGCTGCGAGCAGCAGGAACGCGGCCACGCCCGAGGTGAGCTGCATGGCGTGCGTGAACGCCTCCTGGGCGTGCACGAGCGTCTCGCCCGCGCCGGGCGCCGTGCTCGACCCGAGCGCGCGGGACGCCGAGGCGAGCGAGTCGGTGACCTGGGCCTCGACCTCGGCCGGCAAGGTGCCCGTGAGGTTCAGGTTCGTGCGGTAGAAGACGGCCTGGAGCGACCCGAGGAGCGCGATCCCCAGGGCGACACCGAGCTCGTAGGCCGTCTCCGAGATGGACGACGCCGCGCCGGCGCGCTCGCGCGGGACCGACGCCATGACGGCGTCCGTGGTGAGGGTCGAGCCGATCCCCAGCCCCAGCCCGACGAGCACGAGCGACAGCGCGATCCACAGGTAGTCGGGCGAGCCCTCGGCGAACGCGAGGGCGACCAGGCCGATGCCCGCCGCGCCCATCCCGGCGCCGATCGCCCGACCGCGGCCGAGCCGCGCGGCGGTGACGCCGACGAACCCGATGACCACGATCGACGCGATCGTCACGGGCATCTCGCGGATCCCTGCCTCGAGCGGGCCGTAGCCCCGCACGAGCTGGAGGTACTGGGAGAAGAAGAACAGCAGGCCGCTGAGCGCGAACGAGGCGATCAGGTTGGTGACGACCGCTCCGGAGAACGCGGCGTTGCGGAACAGCCCGACGTCGACGAGCGGTGTGGTCAGGCTGCGCTGGCGCCGGACGAACACCACGCCCGAGGCGATGCCGACCAGCGCGGCCACGGCGACGTCCCAGCCCCAGCCGTGCCCGGCGAGCTGCTTGACCGCGTAGACCACGGGGACGATCGACAGCATCGACAGCACCGCGGAGAGCGGGTCGAACGGACCGGGCCGGGGGTTGCGCGACTCGGGGATCAGGAACGCGCCCGCGGCGACGAGGACCACCATGACGGGGACGTTGATGAGGAAGACCGATCCCCACCAGAAGTGCTCGAGGAGGTACCCGCCGACGAGCGGTCCGACCGCCGCGCCGCCCATGGCGCCCGCCGACCAGACCGCGATCGCGGTGGTGCGCTGGCGCGCGTCCTCGAAGACGTTGCGGATGATCGAGAGGGTCGAGGGCATGAGGGTCGCCGCGGTGAGGCCCAGCAGGGCCCGGGCGAGGATGAGCGTCTCGGCCGTGGGGGCGAACGCCGCGAGGACGGACGCGGCGGCGAAGCCCACGCTGCCGATCATCAGGAGGCGCTTGCGCCCTACCCTGTCGGCGACGTTGCCCATGGTCACGAGCAGGCCGGCCAGGGCGAACGAGTAGATGTCGCCGATCCAGAGCAGCTGGGTCGCGCTCGGGTCGAGGTCCGCCGTCAGGGCGGGCACGGCGAGCGAGAGGACGGTGCCGTCGATCGCGAGCAGCACGACGGCCAGGGTCAGGACCGCCAGCGCCGCCCAGTCACGTCTCGTGGCACGCCGGACGGAGGTCGGGTGCGACAGGTCGGTGGGGGAGATCGCGTTCATCCGCGTCACTATACCGACCGGACGGTCGGTTAAGTCAACCGATTGGTCGGCACGCGTTGTCGTGGAAGGATCGGCGGCATGGACCGGGCGGCACACACACGCGACACGGCACGCACCAAGCGGGCGATCCTCGACGGGGCAGCCAGGGCGCTGCGCACGCACGGCGCGACCGTCTCGCTCACGGCGATCGCCCAGGAGGCCGGGGTCTCCAAGGGAGGGCTCCTGCACCACTACACGAGCAAGGAGGCGTTGGTCGTCGCGCTCGCCCAGGACTCGATCGAGCAGTTCCGCGAGCACGTGGAGAGATGCGTCGACCTGTCCGAGAACGTCCCCGGCAAGCTGCTGCGGGGGTACGTCCGGGCTCTTTGCGACGAGATCGCGGTGCCGCAGGCGGGCCGCGAGCACGCGAGCCTGTGGGGCTCGCTGACCCTGCTGCCCGAGGTGGTCAGGCTCGCCGAGGAGGACGACGAGCGCTGGCGCGCGGCCTTCCACGACGACGGCCTGCACCCCGACCGGGTGCTCGTCGTCTCGCGCGCCGCCGACGGGCTCGCGGGCGCGCCCCACTACGGCGCCGTCCCCGGCCCCGAGGAGATCGAGCACACGCGCGAGCTGCTCCTGCGGATGACCCTGACGAACGGCCCCCTGTAGAACCCGACCCACGCCCGACGGCGCCGCTCTCCTCGGAGGTG
>NZ_JBHXBO010000349.1:0-3142 GCF_042726775.1 Oerskovia sp. NPDC060287 | reverse complement strand
GTCGCGGGCCGTCCCGTCGACGCAGGCCGTGCCGGCCACCGCCTCGGCGACCCGTGACGCCGACGACCTCGACTAGCTGCGGGCGAGGTCCGCCGCGCCGACGATGCCGGCCTCGTTGCCCTGCTGAGCGAGGTCGATCTGCGCCTCGGGACGGTGCCCGCGCGCCGAGAGCTGGTCCGCGAACGCCTTGCGGACGGGCTGGAGCAGCAGGTCGCCGGCAGCACCGACACCGCCACCGATCACGATCAGCTCGGGGTCGAGCAGCGCCGTGACCGAGGCAGCCCCCTCGCCGATCCACCGGCCGAGCGTCGCGAGCAGCTCGATCGCGAGCTCGTCGCCGTCCTGCGCGGCCTGCGTGATCTGCGGGCCGTTGAGCTTCGAGGCGTCGCCGCCCGCGAGCTCGAGCAGCGCCGTCGCACGGTCCGGCTGCGCGATGAGCGCGGCCTGGCCGTCGCGCACGAGCGCGCTGCCCGACGCGTACTGCTCCCAGCAGCCCTCGTGGCCGCAACCGCAGTAGTGCCCGCCGGGCACGACGCGCATGTGCCCGACCTCGGCCGCCACGCCCCAGCGACCGCGCACGAGCTTGCGGTCGACGATGATCGCGCCGCCCAGCCCCGTGCCGACCGTGAGCATGAGCATGTCCGAGGCGTCGCGGCCCGCGCCGAACTGGAACTCGGCCCAGCCCGCCGCGTTGGCGTCGTTCTCGACGACGATCTTGACGTCGTCGTCGCCGATCAGCGCGCGGACCTTGGCGGCCAGCGGGTACTCGCGCCACGCGATGTTGGGAGCGAAGAGGACCGAGGTGCGGTCGGGGCTCACGAAGCCGGCTGCGGCCAGGCCCATGGCCTCGACCTCGAACTCCTTGGACAGCTCGGCGTACACGTCCGCGACGGCTGCGTCGATGCTCGCGACGTCGTCGGGCTCGGTGTCGCGACGCGTCTGCGCAAGGATCTTGCCGTTCTCGTCGACCACACCCGCGGCGATCTTCGTTCCGCCGATGTCGACTCCGATGGCATGCATGTCAGGTCCTCACTCACGTAGCGGTCTGGAACTCACAGGATGGGAACGCCCGCCGGTAACGGTTGTGCACCGCCTCGGCATCGGTTCTGCGTACGTCCGTCGGCTCCGATCGTCGGTCGCTCCCGGTGTTCGCCCAGGTACGGCCTGAAATCTTGCGCAACAGCGCACAGCACCATGAAGAGTACCGACTCGGAGGCGGTCAACGACACTTCCGTCCTGTGGGTAGTGTTCTCACACCGTCGACTTCTGCCACTGGAGCCAGCATGGACGAGTTCAGCGCACCGCGCATCATCGATGTCGATCCCCTCGACAACCTCAACGACCTCTTCGCCAGCCGTGTCGCGGCCGGGCCCGACCAGCCGATGGTCGAGGTCAAGAGCGGGCCGGGCGCCCCCTGGAAGACACTGACCGCACGCGAGGTCGACGCCGACGTCGTCTCGGTCGCCAAGGGCCTCGTGGCCCTGGGCATCCAGCCCGGCGAGCACGTGGGCATCATGTCCCGCACCCGCTACGAGTGGACCCTGCTCGACTGGGCCACCTGGGCCGCGGGCGCGGTCCCCGTGCCCCTGTACGAGACCTCGAGCGCCGAGCAGGTCCAGTGGATCCTCTCGGACGCCGGGGTCAGGCTGCTCGTGGTCGAGTCGCCCGCGCACGCCGCCACGGTCGAGGAGGTCCGGGCACAGGCGCCCGAGCTCGGCCAGGTGTTCGTGATCGACGACGGTGGGATCGCCGCGCTCAAGGAGGCGGGCAAGGACGTCAGCGACGACGAGATCGCCCGCCGCCGCGGCCTCGCGAACCTCGCGGACGTCGCGACCATCATCTACACCTCGGGCACCACGGGACGTCCCAAGGGCGCCGAGCTCACGCACGAGAACTTCTACTCGCTGACCGTCAACGCCGTGAAGGCGCTGCCCGAGGTCTTCGCCGAGGCCAACGGTCGCACGCTGCTGTTCATGCCCCTGGCTCACGTCTTCGCGCGCTTCATCGGCGTGCTCGTCGTGGCGGGCGGGACGGTCCTGGGGCACACCCCGGACACCAAGACGCTCCTCGAGGACCTGGGCGAGTTCAAGCCGACCTACATCCTCTCGGTCCCCCGCGTCTTCGAGAAGGTCTACAACTCCTCGGAGCAGAAGGCCGCCGCGGGCGGAAAGGTCAAGATCTTCCACTGGGCCGCGGCTACCGCGATCGCCTACTCCCGCGCCCTGGACGACCCCAAGGGCCCGGGCATCGGCCTCAAGCTCCAGCACAAGGTCGCCGACGCGCTCGTCTACAAGAAGCTGCGTGCGGCGCTCGGCGGGCAGACCAAGTGGGCCGTCTCGGGCGGCGCCCCGCTCGGCGAGCGGCTCGGGCACTTCTACCGCGGCATCGGCGTGCGCATCCTCGAGGGCTACGGCCTGACCGAGACGACCGCACCGACGTCGGTCAACCGGCCGACCGCGACCAAGATCGGGACCGTGGGCCCCCAGCTCCCGGGCTGCGGCGCCAAGATCGCCGAGGACGGCGAGATCCTGCTCAAGGGCCACCACGTGTTCCGCGGGTACCACAACAACCCGCAGGCCACGCAGGACGCGTTCGTCGACGGCTGGTTCCGCACGGGCGACCTGGGCTCGCTCGACGCCGACGGGTTCCTGCGCATCACGGGCCGCAAGAAGGAGATCATCGTGACCGCGGGCGGCAAGAACGTCGCCCCGGCCGTGCTCGAGGACCGCATCCGCGCGCACGCCCTGATCAGCCAGTGCGTCGTCGTCGGGGACGGGCAGCCGTTCATCGGCGCGCTCATGACGATCGACCCCGAGGGCCTGCCCGGGTGGCTCGCGATGCACGGCAAGGAGCCCATGAGCATCGACGCCGCGGCTCTCGACATCGACGTCCTCGCGGCCCTCGACGCCGCGGTGGACCGCGCCAACAAGGCCGTCTCGCGCGCCGAGTCGATCCGCAAGTTCACGATCCTGACCACGGACTTCACGGTCGAGAACGGCTACCTGACGCCTTCGCTCAAGGTCAAGCGCAACGTCGTCCTCCAGGACTTCTCGGTCGAGATCGACGCGATCTACGCGGGCGCTGCCGCCCACTGACCCGCACGGAGACGCCTGCTCCGCACGACGGCCGGTCCCCAGGAGGG
>NZ_JBHXBO010000348.1:0-3163 GCF_042726775.1 Oerskovia sp. NPDC060287 | reverse complement strand
ACGAAGAACACCAAGAACTGAGCCAACCCCGGCCGACGCTCCACGAACCCCGACCACCACCCACGCAACCGACCGAACAACGACGACCGCCCCCCAGGACGACGGCTCGGGCTCGGGGTCGGCGATGGTGCCGTGGGAGTGCTCACTGCGTTGTGCTCCTTGCTGACAGGACGCTCGAGGACGTGAAGTCCGTGCGCCTGATCCGGACACGAGGGCCGCGACTGCTGCGGTCAACCCCTCGTCGTGGGACGACGGCGACACCCGTCCGCGGGGACAGGGCGTCGTCGGCAGTCAAGCACCGGATCACCAGCCCCTCCGGGGCCTGTGCACAACCTGTCGATCGGGACGCATGATCTGTCGCCCAGCAACCCCGGGAGCCGGCGCGTGCGGCCGCCCCGTCTGCCGTCCGAGGTTCGTCCCGGAAGGATGCCCGGCCAGGCGCTATATGCTGCAGTCCATTCGAGCTCGTCGGCGCCCGTGACCTCGATCCTGAGCCTGAGGTGGAGCACCCGGGCCCACGGGCGCCCCTCGGCGCAGGTGCGCCGAGCGACGCGACGACCCGTGCAGCTGGGAGCATGATGACGGATCTCGTGGTGGTGGGAGCAGGCCTCTTCGGTCTGACCGTGGCTGAGCGGATGGCGAGGCTGCACGGCGTCGAGGTGCTCGTGATCGACCGGCGACCCCACGTCGGAGGGAACGCCTACAGCGCCGTCGAGCCCGAGACCGGCATCGAGGTGCACCAGTACGGCGCCCACCTGTTCCACACCTCGAACGAGCGCGTGTGGGAGTACGTCAACCGGTTCACGCAGTTCACCTCGTACGTGCACCGGGTCTACAGCACGCACCGCGGCGAGGTCTACCCGTTGCCGATCAACCTGGGCACGATCAACCAGTTCTTCCGCAGCGCCCTGGGACCCGAGGCCGCCCGCGCGCTCATCAGGGAGCAGGCGGCCGAGCTCGGGGGAAGGACCCCCCGGAACCTCGACGAGCAGGGGGTCAACCTCATCGGACGTCCGCTCTACGAGGCGTTCGTGCGCGACTACACGGCCAAGCAGTGGCAGACGGATCCTCGAGAGCTGCCGGCGTCGATCATCTCGCGGCTCCCGGTCCGGTACACCTACGACAACCGCTACTTCTCCGACACGTACGAGGGCCTTCCCGTCGACGGGTACACGGCGTGGCTCGAGCGCATGGCCGATCACCCCAAGATCACGGTCCGGCTCGCCACCGACTTCTTCGACCCCTCCCAGCCGGTCAGCAAGCAGGCGGTCGTGGGGCAGGTCCCGGTCGTGTACACGGGCCCCGTCGACCGGTACTTCGACCACTCCGAAGGCGAGCTCTCCTGGCGCACGCTCGACTTCGAGCAGGAGGTGCTCGACGTGGGCGACTTCCAGGGGACGTCGGTCATGAACTACCCCGACGCCGACGTCCCGTACACACGGATCCACGAGTTCCGGCACTTCCACCCCGAGCGTGACTACCCGGACGACCGGACCGTCATCATGCGCGAGTTCTCCCGCTTCGCCGGGCGCACCGACGAGCCCTACTACCCGGTGAACACCGCGACGGACCGGGAGCGCCTCGCCGCCTACCGCCGCCTCGTCGACGAGGAGCCGGGGGTCTTCTTCGGGGGACGACTGGGCACCTATCAGTACCTCGACATGCACATGGCGATCGCGGCCGCGCTCTCGACGGTCGACAACAGGCTCGGCCCGCTCTTCTCCTGACCGTCGCAGCCCTCCTCAGGCGACAGGCTGCTCGTCGCGTTCCTTGAGCGCCTGGGCCACGGCCTCGGCGACCTTGCGCTCGTCGCTCGCGCGCCGCCGTCGGGCACCGCGACGCTGCAGGACGACGCCCCCGACCACCAGGACGAGCAGCGCGAGGGCCGACCACGGCACGGCGAACGTCGAGGCCGAGCCCGTGGCGGGCGCGACCGGCAGGGGCGCGGCGTCGGCCGCGCCGATCGCGGTCACCACCTCCGCCGAGACCGTGACCGAGCCCTTGACCCGGCCCAGCGGCCAGACGCCGTCGACCGTCACGGTCCGCGTCAGCGACGTGCCGGGGAGCATCTCGGGGAGGTCGGCGCGCGGTGCGCTCTGCGCGCCCGCACCCCACGGCCCGGCGACGCGCACGGACTGGCCGGGGGCCAGACGCGTGTTGCCGTCGTTCGTGACCGTGAACGTGACGACCGCGCTGCCCGCGGCGAACGGGTTGAGGGTGCCGTCGTAGGTGACCGACACGTCGTCGACCACGACGGCCGGTACCAGGTCGCCCGCGACGCGCAGGTGCATGCGCGAGCCGAGGCGGCGGTCGACGCTCACGCCCTCGGCGTTCTCGACGAGCAGCGAGGACACCACGCCCGCCGCGTAGTCGCCCGGCGTCGCGTCGGCGGGGACGGTCACGGTGAAGGGCACGACCGCGGTGCCGCCGCCCTCGATCGTGACGTCGTCGGCCTCGAAGGTCACCCACGAGCCGAGCGCCTGGGACTCCTCGCCCGCGGGCAGCAGGTCGAGCTCGCCGGCCTCGGTCATGTACCCGTCGGCCGCGTAGACGCGGAACGTCAGCGGCCCCTCGGTGTAGTTGGAGACGATGATCGCGTCGTCGAGGCTCGTCCCGGGCTCCAGGCCGTAGGCGTAGTTGGGGCGGTCGGTGCCGTGCACGGTGTCGGCGGGGCGCACACCCCAGGTGACGGGCGTCGTCACGGCGGGAGCGTCGGGCTCAGCAGGTGCGTCCGGCGCGGGCGCGGCGGGGTCCACCTGCCCGACGGCGGCGCTCACCACGTGCGGGAGCGCGACGGCCCGCGCGGCGGCGGGCGATGCGACGGCTGACGCTCCGGGGGCGACCAGCGAGACGAGCAGGCCCACGACCAGCGTGACCGCCAGCACGGCGAGGAGCCACAGGGCGTGGCTGTGGCCGTTCTCCCGCTGATGAGCACGCACGTTGCGCTGCGCGGAGTGCAGGTCCTGCGTGGCCTGCGCGGCCTGGCTCGCGCTGTCGCGCGCGGCCTGGGGGGAGAGGTGCTGGGTCGCCATGGTCGTGCCTGCTTTCGTGGGTTCCGACCGAGGGTAGCCGGGCGGTCCGCCGCGTCGGGGCGACCGTCCGTGCCCGTCAGGAGCAGCCCGTCAGGGGCGCCGGTCAGGAGAGCTGTCGAACGGTGGTGCCG
>NZ_JBHXBO010000347.1:0-3182 GCF_042726775.1 Oerskovia sp. NPDC060287 | reverse complement strand
GCTCCCCACCCAGGGGAGCGGCGCCGTCGGGCCGTGCGAACCGCGTGCGACCGTCAGGTCATGCGGACGGGCGGGCCGCCTCGATGTCGACCGTCGGCAGGTGCTTCGCCGGCAGCGTCTTGGGGCGCCACGACGCGCGCGTCTGCTCGAACGCCGTGATGTCGGCCTCGTGCTGGAGGGTCAGACCGATGTCGTCGAGCCCCTCCATGAGGCGCCAGCGCGTGTAGTCGTCGATCTGGAAACGGACCACGACGTCGTCGGCCGTCGCCGTGCGCTCGACCAGGTCGACCGTGACCTCGGTGCCGGGCTTGGTCTCGAGGACCTTCCACAGCAGCTCGATGTCCTCCTGCGCGACGATGCCCGCGACGAGGCCCTGCTTGCCCGAGTTGCCGCGGAAGATGTCCGCGAAACGCGAGGCCAGGACGACCTTGAAGCCGTAGTCCTTGAGGGCCCACACGGCGTGCTCGCGCGACGAGCCGGTGCCGAAGTCGGGGCCCGCGACCAGCACGGAGCCGGACGAGTACGCGGGCTGGTTCAGGATGAACGCGGGGTCCCCGCGCCACGCCGCGAACAGCGCGTCCTCGAACCCCGTGCGCGTCACGCGCTTGAGGTAGACGGCGGGGATGATCTGGTCCGTGTCGACGTTGCTGCGGCGCAGCGGGACACCGACACCGGTGTGGGTGGTGAACTTCTCCATGATGCTTCTGCTTCCTCGATGAGTCGGTCGTCAGGTGGCCTGCCGGGATGGCGCCCCGCGTGGGGCGCCGGGACCCGGTGTCAGACCTGCAGCGGGACGCGCGGGTCGAGCGGCGCGAGCGGCGTGCCGTCGAACGACGTGATGTCGACGTCGGCCGGCAGGTCCAGGTCGGCCAGCGAGGACAACGTCCCGCGGATGGCCGTCGCGGCCGCGACGAGCGGCGAGACCAGGTGGGTGCGTCCACCCTTGCCCTGGCGACCCTCGAAGTTGCGGTTGGACGTCGAGGCCGAACGCTCCCCCGGAGCGAGCTGGTCCGGGTTCATGCCCAGGCACATCGAACAGCCGGCGTTGCGCCATTCGGCACCGAAGTCGAGGAAGATCTGGTCGAGCCCCTCGGCCTCGGCCTGGAGGCGGACGCGCGCCGACGCGGGCACGACGAGCACGCGCAGCGAGTCGGCCTTCTTCTTGCCCTGGACGACCTTGGCGACCGAGCGCAGGTCCTCGATGCGGCCGTTGGTGCACGAGCCGATGAAGACCGTGTCGATCGCGATGTCGCGCAGCGGAGCACCCGGGGTCAGGCCCATGTACTCGATCGCGCGCTCGGCGGCGACGCGCTCGTTCTCGTCGGCGATCTCCGCCGGGACCGGGACGTTCGCGGACAGGGGCAGGCCCTGGCCGGGGTTGGTGCCCCAGGTGATGAACGGCTCGAGGTCGGCCGCCTCGAGCACGACCTCCTCGTCGAACGTGGCGTCGTCGTCGGTCTTGAGCGTCCTCCAGTACTCGACCGCGGCGTCCCAGTCGGCGCCCTCGGGCGCGTGCGGACGGCCCTTGAGGTACTCGAACGTGGTCTCGTCAGGAGCGATCATGCCGGCGCGCGCGCCCGCCTCGATCGACATGTTGCAGACCGTCATGCGGGCTTCCATGGTCAGCTTGCGGATGGCCTCGCCGCGGTACTCCAGGACGTAGCCCTGGCCGCCGCCCGTGCCGATCTTCGCGATGATCGCGAGGATGATGTCCTTGGACGTCGCGCCCGGGGGCAGCTCGCCGTTGACCGTGATCGCCATGGTCTTGAAGGGCGCGAGCGGCAGGGTCTGGGTCGCGAGCACGTGCTCGACCTCCGAGGTCCCGATGCCGAACGCGAGGGCCCCGAACGCGCCGTGGGTCGAGGTGTGCGAGTCGCCGCACACGACCGTCAGGCCCGGCATGGTGAGCCCGAGCTGGGGGCCGACCTGGTGCACGATGCCCTGGTCCGCGTCACCCAGGGAGTGGATGCGCACGCCGAATTCCTTGGCGTTGTTGCGCAGCGTGTCGATCTGGGTGCGGCTCGTGAGGTCCGCGATCGGCAGGTCGATGTCGAGCGTGGGGGTGTTGTGGTCCTCGGTCGCGATCGTCAGGTCGGTGCGGCGCACCTGCCGGCCGGCGAGACGCAGGCCCTCGAAGGCCTGCGGACTGGTGACCTCGTGGATGAGGTGCAGATCGATGTAGAGGAGGTCGGGCGACCCGTCGGTGCCACGTCGCACCAGGTGCGCGTCCCAGACCTTCTCCGCCAGCGTGCCGGCCATGTTGGTTTCTCCTACCTGTGTCCTGCGGTGGTCGCTCACGCGGGGGCCGTGGGCGACGATCGGGGGGTACAACTCGGTCGTGGTCCGGGTGATCTTCCCGGTCCTTCGGCGACACCGACACCCGCAAACTTGCATCTCACTGTGCGAGACGTCAATATCGACCTATGGACAATTCTAGCGGAGTCGGCGTGCTGGACAAGGCGGCGTCCGTTCTGGGCGCTCTGGAGTCCGGACCAGCCACTTTGGCCCAGCTCGTCACCGCCACCGGACTCGCCCGTCCGACGGCTCATCGCCTCGCTGTCGCGCTCGAGCACCACCGCATGGTGGCTCGCGACATGCAGGGCCGTTTCGTCCTCGGACCGCGCCTGAACGAGCTCGCGACCGCAGCAGGCGAGGACCGCCTGCTCGCCGCCGCGAACCCCGTTCTCACGGCGCTGCGCGACCACACGGGCGAGAGCGCCCAGCTCTACCGCCGCCAGGGCGACCATCGCATCTGCGTCGCCGCGGCAGAACGCCCGGTCGGACTCCGTGACTCTATCCCCGTGGGGGCGACCCTCACGATGGGTGCGGGCTCGGCCGCCCAGGTCCTGCTCGCCTGGGAGGAGCCGGACCGCCTCCACCGCGGCCTGCGCGAGGCCGTCTTCACGGCCACGATCCTCTCGGGAGTCCGACGGCGCGGCTGGGCACAGTCCGTCTCGGAGCGCGAGCTCGGGGTCGCCTCGGTGTCGGCGCCCGTACGCGGACCGTCGGGGCGGATCGTCGCCGCGGTCTCGATCTCGGGACCGGTCGAGCGCCTGACGCGCCAGCCGGGCCGCCTGCACTCGGGCTCCGTCGTCGCCGCGGCCAACCGCCTGACCGAGGTCCTGCGCCGCGCCGGCGAGTGACCGTCCACCGACCCTGACCGAGGGGCGGGTGCCGTGAGG
>NZ_JBHXBO010000346.1:0-3189 GCF_042726775.1 Oerskovia sp. NPDC060287 | reverse complement strand
GGGTCAGGATCAGCGGTAGTCGCCGAAGTCCAGGTCCTCGAGCGGGATCGCCTCGCCGGAGCCCATGCCGAGCCCCTGGAAGTCGATCTCGTCGTAGCCGAAGCTCGGGTAGAGCTCGGTCTTGGCCTGCTCGGTGGGCTCGACCTCGACGTTGCGGTAGCGGGGCAGACCCGTACCGGCCGGGATGAGCTTACCGAGGATGACGTTCTCCTTGAGGCCGAGGAGCGGGTCACGACGACCGCTCATCGCTGCCTCGGTGAGGACGCGCGTCGTCTCCTGGAAGGAGGCCGCCGAGAGCCACGAGTCCGTCGCGAGCGACGCCTTCGTGATGCCCATCAGCTCGGGACGGCCGGAGGCCGGCTGGCCACCCTCCGCCACCGCGCGACGGTTGAGGTCCTCGAAACGCCCACGCTCGGCCAGCTCGCCCGGGAGGAGCTGCGAGTCGCCCGAGTCCAGCACGGTCACGCGACGCAGCATCTGCCGCACGATGACCTCGATGTGCTTGTCGTGGATGTCCACGCCCTGGGAGCGGTAGACCTCCTGGACCTCGTCCACCAGGTGCTTCTGGGTGGCGCGGGGGCCGAGGATGCGCAGGACCTTCTTGGGGTCGACCGCACCCTGGACCAGCTGCGTGCCGACCTCGACGTGATCGCCGTCGCTGACGAGGAGGCGCGAACGCTTCGTCACCGGGTAGGCGAGCTCTTCCGAGCCGTCGTCGGGGGTCAGGACGATGCGGCGCGTGCGCTCCGCCTCGTCGATCGTGATACGACCCGAGAACTCCGCGATGGGGCCCTCACCCTTCGGGGTACGTGCCTCGAAGAGCTCGGTCACACGGGGCAGACCCTGCGTGATGTCGTCCGCGGAGGCCACACCACCGGTGTGGAAGGTACGCATCGTCAGCTGGGTACCGGGCTCACCGATCGACTGGGCCGCGATGATGCCGACGGCCTCGCCGATGTCGACGAGCTTGCCGGTGGCCAGCGAACGGCCGTAGCACTTGGCGCACGTACCGACGCGGGACTCGCAGGTCAGGACCGAGCGGACCTTGACCGTGTCGATCCCGGCAGCGAGGAGAGCGTCGATGACCAGGTCACCGGCGTCCTCCCCTCCCTTGGCGATGAGGTTGCCGTCGGCGTCCTGCACGTCGGAGGCCAGCGTGCGGGAGTAGATGCTCGTCTCGACCTTGTCGTGACGGACCAGGCGGTCGCCGATCTTCTCCCCGACGGGCAGCGTCAGACCACGCTCGGTGCCGCAGTCCTCCTCGCGGACGATGACGTCCTGCGACACGTCGACCAGACGACGGGTCAGGTAACCCGAGTCGGCCGTACGCAGAGCGGTGTCAGCGAGGCCCTTACGGGCACCGTGTGTCGCGATGAAGTACTCGAGGACCGAGAGGCCCTCACGGTAGTTGGACTTGATCGGGCGGGGGATGATCTCGCCCTTCGGGTTCGCCACGAGGCCGCGCATACCGGCGATCTGACGGACCTGCATCCAGTTACCACGAGCACCCGAGCCGACCATCGTGTAGACGGTGTTGCGCTCGGGGAAGCTCGCGCGCATCGCGGTGGCGACCTTGTCGGTGGCCTGGGTCCAGATCTCGATGAGCTCCTGACGGCGCTCGTCGTCGGTGATCAGACCACGCTCGTACTCCTGCTGGACCTTGAGCGCACGAGCCTCGTGCTCCTCCAGGATCGCGGCCTTCTCGCTCGGCGTCGCGACGTCGGAGATCGCGATGGTGACACCCGAACGGGTGGCCCAGCGGAAGCCGGCCTCCTTGAGAGCGTCGAGCGAGGCAGCGACCTCGACCTTGGGGTAGGTCTCGGCGAGCTCGTTGACGATCGTCGACAGCTTCTTCTTGTCGACGATCCCGTTGACGTAGCCGTAGCTGACGGGCAGCGTCTCGTTGAAGAGCGCGCGCCCGAGCGTCGTCCCGAAGACGAAGGGCTCGCCGGGGACGAAGCCCTCAGGGGCCTCTCCCTCGGCGAAGACGAGGCCGTCCATGCGGATGCTGACCTCGGCGTTCAGGTCCAGCGTCCCGCCGTCGAAGGCCATGATGGCCTCGGCGACGGAGCTGAACGCACGCCCTGCACCCTTG
Source organism: Oerskovia sp. NPDC060287 (assembly GCF_042726775.1). Lineage (NCBI taxonomy): Bacteria > Bacillati > Actinomycetota > Actinomycetes > Micrococcales > Cellulomonadaceae > Oerskovia > Oerskovia sp. NPDC060287. The sequence continues at coordinate 1,094 of NZ_JBHXBO010000346.1, read as the reverse complement.
GCATCCTTCTTGTCGTTCGTCAGGTGGTACAGACCGATGATCATGTCCTGCGAGGGCATGGTCACCGGACGGCCGTCCGACGGCTTCAGGATGTTGTTGCTCGAGAGCATGAGGATGCGGGCCTCGGCCTGGGCCTCGGCCGACAGCGGCAGGTGCACGGCCATCTGGTCACCGTCGAAGTCCGCGTTGAACGCGGCACAGACGAGCGGGTGCAGGTGGATGGCCTTGCCCTCGACCAGCTGGGGCTCGAAGGCCTGGATGCCGAGACGGTGCAGCGTCGGTGCACGGTTGAGCAGTACCGGGTGCTCGGTGATGACCTCTTCGAGGACGTCCCACACGACCGGGCGCGCGCGCTCGACCATGCGCTTGGCGCTCTTGATGTTCTGCGCGTGGTTCAGGTCCACGAGGCGCTTCATCACGAACGGCTTGAAGAGCTCGAGGGCCATCTGCTTGGGCAGACCGCACTGGTGCAGCTTGAGCTGCGGGCCGACCACGATGACCGAACGGCCCGAGTAGTCGACACGCTTGCCGAGCAGGTTCTGACGGAAACGACCCTGCTTGCCCTTGAGCATGTCGGAGATCGACTTCAGCGGACGGTTGCCGGGGCCCGTGACCGGGCGACCACGACGGCCGTTGTCGAAGAGCGAGTCCACAGCTTCCTGCAGCATGCGCTTCTCGTTGTTGACGATGATCTCCGGGGCGCCCAGGTCGAGAAGACGCTTGAGGCGGTTGTTCCGGTTGATCACGCGGCGGTACAGGTCGTTCAGGTCCGAGGTCGCGAAGCGGCCACCGTCGAGCTGCACCATGGGGCGCAGGTCCGGCGGGATGACCGGGACGGCGTCCAGCACCATGCCCGTGGGCGAGTTCGTGGTCGTCAGGAACGCGTTGACGACCTTGAGGCGCTTGAGCGCACGGGTCTTCTTCTGGCCCTTGCCGGAGCGGATGATCTCGCGCAGGAGGTCGGCCTCGGCAGCCAGGTCGAAGTCCTGGAGACGCTTCTGGATCGCCGCGGCGCCCATCGAGCCCTCGAAGTAGTTGCCGTAGCGGTCCTGGAGGGCGCGGTACAGCATCTCGTCGCCCTCGAGGTCCTGGAC
>NZ_JBHXBO010000345.1:0-3214 GCF_042726775.1 Oerskovia sp. NPDC060287 | reverse complement strand
CCATGGTGAGGGACGTGGAGTCCCCGAGCAGCTCCGGCAGCGGGTCCTCGCGGACCACGGTGGCCCCGGACTCGTCGACGGCCAGGGTCAGGTTGGACATCGCCCGGTCCAGGGAGCCGGACCACGTCCCGCAGGAGGTCCTGCAGCACAGCAGCACGCCGGACACGCTCGCGACGGGCAGCCCGGGCAAGGTGGGGCTCCTCGAGATGGAGTTCGGCAGGAACGATCGCGGCACCGAGCTGGTCCACCACTACCAGAAGTCGCCGCTGCAGATCATGCGACCGCTGTACTACGACCTGCTGCGCCCCGACATGCCGTACACGTACCTCATGTCGACGGGTGGGGGCATCCTCCAGGGCGACCGGCTCCGGACGGACCTCACGTTCGGGCCGGGCACGTCCGCCCACGTCACGACGTCGGCCCACACCAAGGTCTACCGGATGGAGCACGACTACGCGGTCGCCCAGTCCAACATCCAGGTCGCGGAGGGCGCCTACGCCGAGTACCTGCCCGACCCCGTGATCCCGTTCGCCGACTCCCGGCTCTACCAGCGCACGCGGGTCACGCTCGACGAGTCGGCCACGCTCCTGGCGGGGGAGACCGTCTTCGCGGGTCGCCTCGCGCGCGACGAGCGGCACCGGTACACGGTGTTCGCCTCCGACTTCGAGGTCCGGCGACCGGACGGGCGGATCGTCGCGCTCGACCGCGTGCGGCTCACGCCTGAGGACGGGCAGACCGGTGGCCTCGCGGTGCTCGGCGACCGGGACGTGCTGTCGATGCTCTACGTGCTCACGCCCCTCGCGCCGGCAGCCCAGCTCGCCGACCTGCTGCACACGGTGCTCGCCGAACGGTTCGAGGAGGATCTCTTCCTCGGGGTGAGCGCCCTGCCGGGGGACGTGGGTGTCTGGGTCCGCATCGTGGGTGACGACACCGAGTCCGTCGCCCACGCCAACACCGCGGCGTGGCAGGCGGTGCACCAGCTCCTCACGGGGGTCGAGGCTCCGCTCATCCGGAAGAGCTGAGGTCCCATGAACGCGAAGTCCTCCTACGTCCTGCAGCTGGTCAAGGTCTTCGTCCCGGTCGTCCTGCTCCACGTCGTGGGCTTCGGGGTGTTCTTCGCGTTCGTGGCACCTCAGCACCTTCAGCTCGGCTCGGCCGTCTTCGGGGTCGGGATCGCGGTCACGGCCTACGTGCTGGGGGTCAAGCACGCGTTCGACGCCGACCACATCGCGGCGATCGACAACACGACCCGCAAGCTCGTCGACCTCAAGAAGCCGGCCGCGGGGGTCGGGCTCTACTTCTCGCTCGGGCACTCCACGGTCGTGTTCCTCATGGCCGTCCTGCTCGCCGGGGGAGTGAGCTGGGCCGTGGGGCTCACGTCCGACGGCAGCGGGGTGCGCAACGCGCTCGGCGTCTTCGGCACCGCGATCTCGGGTGTCTTCCTCATCCTCATCGGTCTCATCAACGCGGTGTCGTTCGTGGGGATCTGGAAGGTGTGGCAGCGGTCCAAGGTCTCACCGCTCAACGAGGAGCAGCTCGAGAAGCAGCTCGCGAGCCGTGGGTTCGTGAACCGCATGGTCCAGCCGCTCGTGAGGTCGGTCGACCGACCGCGCAAGATGTACCTGGTCGGGTTCCTCTTCGGTCTGGGCTTCGACACCGCGAGCGAGATCGCGCTGCTGGTCCTCGCGGGCACGGGCGCCGCGACCGGCCTGCCGTGGTACGCGGTGCTGTGCCTGCCGCTGATCTTCGCCGCGGGCATGAGCCTGTTCGACACCATGGACTCGGCCGTCATGGTCAAGGCGTACTCGTGGGCCACCGTGAACCCGATCCGCAAGGTGTACTACAGCCTGACCGTGACGGGCATCTCCGTCATGGTCGCGGTCGTGATCGGCGGGATCGAGCTCGTCGGCCTCCTCAACGAGAAGCTGGGCCTGCACGACCCGGTCACCGACTGGGTCGCGAGCATCGAGCTCGAGAACATCGGCTACATCGTGGTGGGCACGCTCATCGCGGCCTGGCTCCTGTCGACCGCCTACTGGAAGCTCGGTCGCGTCGAGGAACGCTGGGGACAGGGCGCGGCCGCCCGTTCTGGTCCCGGCGGCGGGGACCCCGCCCCGGTGCTCGCCCCGCAGTCGCTCGTCCCACCGGCGCTCGTCCCACCAGGGAGAGCCCCCCAGCCGCTCGCCTCGTCCGAGGACCTTCCGGTTCCACCCATCACTCGACCCGACACCGGCACCACAGGGAGATGACATGTCAGCGACGAACGCAACGACAGCACCTTCGAACGCGGCGGCGGTGACGGCCGGTTCCCTGGCCCACGGCCTGTCGCAGATCTTCTTCCAGAAGAACGTCTGGACAGGTCTCCTGATCCTCGCGGCCTTCGTGGTCGCCGACTGGCGCATGGCCCTGCTGGTCGTCGTGGGGACGGTCGCCTCGACCGCCGCGGGATACCTCATGAAGGTCGGTGCGGACAACGTCGAGATGGGACTGCAGGGCTTCTGCGGTGCCCTGGTCGGGGCCGCGGTCTTCGCCGCGATGGGCGGCGACCAGGCGTGGTCCTACGTGGTCGCGCTGGTCGGTGGTCTGCTGTGCGCCCCGGTGACGTGGTTCTTCGTGTGGCTGTTCGGCACCGAGCCGCTCAAGCGGTTCGCGCTGCCCGCCACCACTGCCCCGTTCTGCACGGTCGCCGGGATCATGTACGTCACGACGACGAGCCTGCACGTCAGCTCGGCCGGCTCGCACGTGGCCGACGACGCCACCACGGCCTTCTTGCGCTCGCTGCTCACCAACGTGTCCGAGGTCGTGCTGGTCAACAGCCTGTGGGGCGGCGCCCTGATCCTGCTGGGCCTCTTCGTCGCCTCGTGGAAGGTGGGCCTGGCAGCCGTCATGGGCAGCGTGGTCGGGAGCCTGTGCGCCCTGGCGTTCGGCGAGAACCTGCAGAACACGGCCAACGGCCTCGAGGGGTACTCCGGCGTCCTGACGGCGATCGCGCTCGCGGTGGTCTTCCTGCGCAGCACGAGCGCGTCGTGGGCCTACGCGCTGATCGGCACGATCGCGACGGCCGTCGTGACGCTCGTCATGCACGACCTCACGAGCGGCCCGGTCTACACGTGGCCCTACATCCTCACCACGTGGGTGTTCCTGATCATCGCGGCGTTCGTCCCGGCGCTCAAGCGGTCCTGAGGCCGGGGTGCCCGTCGAGGCACGCACAGAC
>NZ_JBHXBO010000344.1:0-3266 GCF_042726775.1 Oerskovia sp. NPDC060287 | reverse complement strand
GGCACCGGGCTGCGCAAGTCCGCCGTCGACTACTTCCGCGGGGACAGCACCACGTCGGCACCACGTCGGCACCACGTCGGCACCAAGGAGCCCTACTTGAACCGGCGCCCCTCGTCCCGCCGGTACGCCCACACCGCCAGGACCGCGAACACCACGGTCCACCCCAGCAGCACGACCCACGCGAGCGCATAGGCCGGTTCGCCCGTGAGTGCCTGGACCAGCAGGTCGCGGCCGGCACGCGTCGGCGTCGCCATCGAGATCGCGTCGAGCCACGGCGGGAACAGGAACGGCGGCAGGAACAGACCGCCCGCGAACGCGAGCGGGAACAGGATGACCTGCACCACGGGCAGCGCAGCCTTGGCCGAGAGCGAGTACCCGATTGCGATGCCCAGCAGCACGAACGGCACCGACACGAGCAGCACGGTCCCCACGCCCGCGAGCAGCTGCGACCACGTCACGGAGGCCGCGGTCAGGAGCCACCCGATGAGGATGAGCGGCACGAGCCCGAACAGCGAGAAGATCCCGCCGTTGAGGATGCGCGCGATCATGCGCGGTGCGGGGCCCGCGGGCAGCGAGCGCAGGAACGGGTCGAACGGCAGCGCCCGGTCCTCCGCGACGCCCAGCCCGTAGGTGAACAGGCTCGCGGAGCAGATCGCGAACAGCCCGAGCGACGCGACGGCCGTGGTCGCCGCGACGGGGTCGCCCGCGACCTCCTTCTGCGGCACGACGAAGAAGAACATCGCGAGCGCGGGGAACAGGAGGTTCCCGAGGACCGCGATGGGCACGCGCACGGTCTCGAGGAACTGGTACTTGAGGTGGATCCAGGTGAGGGTCGCGGCGCCGGGCGGGCGTCCGCTCACGCTGGGGGTCGTGGTGACTGCGTCGGGGGTGCTCATCGCGCGCTCTCCTCCTCGGAGGTCCGGTCCAAGGTGCCCGACGGCGCCGCGTCCGTCGGAGTTCGGGCGCCACCACGGGAGGTCGTCGCGTCGGCACCGTCGGACCCGCTGCCCGTCGGGCGCGACCCGCCCGGCGGCCGGTCGGCCCCGGGGCCGCCACCCGGTGACGCGGTCCCTGCGGGACCGCTCGCGACCATCTGCTCGAACGCCTCCTCGAGGCTCGCACCCCGGATCTCGAGCCCGTGGAACGGCAGGCCCGAGGTCACGAGCGTGCGGACGAGCTCGTCGGCGTCGGCCGTGTAGAGCTCGTAGCGCCAGCCCGCGGCGGAGCGGGGTCCGGACTCGACCCTGCTCCCGTCGGCCTGACCGGCCCCACCGAGCCCACCGGCCCCACCGTCAGCGGTCCGCTCCGAACGCACCACGCCCGGCAGGTCGGTCCCCAGGTCCGCGGCGCTGCGCACGACGACGCGACGCAGCCCGACACGACGCAGGATCGCGTCGAGCGTGTCGTCGGCCTTGACCACGCCCTGGTCGATCACGACGACGCGCTGCGCGAGCGCCTGCACCTCCTCGAGGTAGTGGCTCGTGAGCAGCACGGTCCCGCCGGCCGCGTGGTACTCGCGGATCGCGGCCCACAGCGCCTGGCGCGCTCCGACGTCGAGGCCCGTGGTGGGCTCGTCGAGCAGCACGACCCGCGGTCGGCCGACGAGCGACAACGCGACCGCGAGCCGCCGCTTCTGCCCGCCGGACATGGCCCCTGTCTGGCGTCCCGCGAGCTCGGACAGCCCGAACTGCTCGAGCAGCTGGCCCGTGGGCACGGGGTTCGCGTAGTGCTTGCCGACGAAGTCGACGACCTCGCGCACCTTGAGCGTCGCGGGCAGCCCGGTCTCCTGCGGCGTCAGGCCCAGCCCCTGCCGGGACGAGGCGTCGCGCGGGTTGCCGCCGAACAGGCGCACGACGCCCGAGTCCGGCTTGCGCTGCCCGCTCACGAGCGAGAGCAGGGTCGACTTCCCCGCGCCGTTGGGGCCCAGGAGGCCCACGAGCTCACCGGCCCCGACCTCGAGGGTCACGTCGTCGAGCGCGACGACCTCGCCGAAGCGGCGGGTCACGTGCTGCGCGGAGACGAGGGAGCCGTCGGGCGCCGCGGGGCCTCCACGTGCTGCGGTCCGGGCGGTGGCCGACGGGGCCTCCCGTCCGGTCGATGGGTGCTCGGTGGTCACGATCCGGCTCCTCTCAGGAGCGTGCTCAGGGACTCGGTGTAGACCTCGAAGGCGCGGCGCCCGCGAGGGGTCAGGCAGATGTAGGTGGTCGGCGTGCGACCTTCGTGGGTCTTGGTGACGGTCACGTACTCGGCGTCCTCGAGCTTGCGCAGGTGCGTCGAGAGGTTGCCCGCGGTCATGTCGAGGAGCTTCTGGAGCTTGGGGAACGCGATCTGGTCGCCGGTACCGAGCGTCGCGAGCGTCGCGACGACGCGCAGCCGCGACTGGGCGTGGATGACCGGGTCGAGCTCGACGTCAGGCACGGGCGCCTCCCGCGATCCGGCGGCGGGTCCGCACGCGCAGGACCTGCTCGACGAGCGTCATGAGCAGGAACCCTCCTCCCCCAGCGGCGGCCATGACGAGGTAGAGGCCCGGGAGGCCCACGATCGTCGCGGCTCCGGCGACGATCAGGATCCACACGCCCAGGACGTACAGACGGCTCTCCTGCCACATGGCCCCGCCCGCGAGGTACATGATCCCGACGACCAGGCACGACAGGGAGTTGCTCGCGAGCGCCATGACCTCGGGGTTCGCGCCCGCCCGGGCAAGGCCGCCGAGGACCATGCTCATGGCCGCGAACGAGATGAACCAGGCCCAGCCGTAGAGCGCGCCCGAGCGGGCGCTCGTGCCGCGCAGGCCGCTCGTGCGGGTCATGATGTGCACGATCGTGATCGCCACCGCCGAGACGATGAGGAAGGTGAAGGCGAGGAACGCCCAGGGCTCGGGCTGCCCGACGGCGCCACCCGCCCCGGTCGCTCCGGTCGCCGTCGCTGCGGCGTCGGCCGTGCGCAGCGAGCTCGCGTAGAGCGTCGTGTAGCCCAGCAGCCAGGCCAGCCCCCAGACGCCGTAGAGGACGCGGCCGTCGGGCTCGACGTCCTTGGCCCTCTCCTGCTGGGCCGCGATGAGGCGCAGGCTCTCGGCAGGGTCGAGCGGCAGGTCGTCGTCGGGTCCCTGGGCGGGTCCGGCGGTCTGGTCGGGCGTCTGGGCGGGCACGGCGGCTCCTCCTTAGGTTTGTACTGCAAACTACTTTGTAGCCTGCCAGGAGGTGCGGGGTGCGCGCAAGGGGTCGACCGGGATCGATCTCGGACGCCGAGAAGTGAGTAGATGCCCC
>NZ_JBHXBO010000343.1:0-3281 GCF_042726775.1 Oerskovia sp. NPDC060287 | reverse complement strand
GCGTCACGCGCCGTCGGGCCCTCGTCGCACCCGGGCCCCGCACAAGCCCGCGCACCCGCGGACCCGCGGACCGAAAGGTTTAGGTGCGTTGACCCCGTGCCGCGCCGGCCGCAGTGTCCAGGTGTGTCGCCCCGCATCACCGACGATGTGGGAGCGCTTCCATCCTGCGAGGACGACGCCGTCCAGCGGACGAGCGCTGCCGACCCCGGCGCGACGTCACCCAGAGAGGTAGTCAGATGTCACGATCCCTCCGGCGGCACAGACGGGTGGCGGCCTCGATGGCCGGCGCCGCGCTGCTGTCGCTCCTCGTCCTGGCCGCGGTCCAGCCCGCAGGCGCGGCCCCCGCAGTCGAGCGGGCGCCCCGCGCGAGCACGGCGGTCAGCACCGCGACGGTCACCCCGCGCGTCGCCGTGAGCTCCGAGTACGCCGAGCGGTTCCTCGAGATGTACGACGAGATCCACGACCCCGCCAACGGGTACTTCAGCCCGCAGGGCATCCCGTACCACTCGGTCGAGACCCTCATCGTCGAGGCCCCCGACCACGGGCACGAGACCACGTCCGAGGCGTACAGCTTCTGGCTCTGGCTCGAGGCCGCCTACGGCCGGGCCACCGCGGACTGGACGAGCTTCAACGACGCCTGGGCGACGATGGAGACGTACATGATCCCGCAGCACGAGGACCAGCCGACCAACTCGTTCTACAACCCCCAGAGCCCCGCGACCTACGCTGCGGAGTACGACCACCCGAGCAAGTACCCGGCCGCCCTGAACAGCGGGGTCCGGTCCGGCGTCGACCCGCTCGCGAACGAGCTCAAGGCGACGTACGGGACCTCGGACGTCTACGGCATGCACTGGCTCGCGGACGTCGACAACACCTACGGGTTCGGCGCGGCGCCCGGAGCGGGCTGTCTCCTGGGGCCCGACAGCGAGGGGACGTCGTACATCAACACGTTCCAGCGCGGGACGCAGGAGTCGGTCTGGGAGACGGTCCCGCAGCCGTCGTGCGAGGACTTCTCGTTCGGCGGGACCAACGGCTTCCTCGACCTGTTCACCGGGGACTCGAGCTACGCCAAGCAGTGGAAGTACACCAACGCGTCGGACGCCGACGCGCGCGCGGTCGAGGCCGCCTACTGGGCGCACACCTGGGCGACCGAGCAGGGACAGCCCGAGGCCGTGGCCGCGACCGTCGCCAAGGCCGCGAAGATGGGCGACTACCTGCGCTACGCGATGTTCGACAAGTACTTCAAGCAGCCGGGCTGCACCTCGCCCAGCTGCCCTGCCGGGACGGGCAAGAACTCGGCGCACTACCTGATGTCCTGGTACTACGCGTGGGGCGGGGCTCTCGATCCGGCGGCCGGGTGGGCCTGGCGCATCGGGTCGAGCCACGCGCACTTCGGCTACCAGAACCCGATGGCCGCGTGGGCGCTGTCCACCTCCCCGGCCCTCGAGCCGCAGTCGCCGACGGCCGTCGACGACTGGTCCACGAGCCTCGAGCGTCAGCTCGAGTTCTACCAGTGGCTGCAGTCCGACGAGGGCGGGATCGCGGGCGGGGCGACCAACAGCTGGGGCGGCGCGTACGGCACGCCGCCGGCCGGTACGCCGACCTTCTACGGCATGGCCTACCAGGAGGCGCCCGTCTACAGCGACCCGCCCTCGAACCAGTGGTTCGGCATGCAGGTCTGGTCCATGGAGCGCGTCGCGCAGCTCTACCACGAGTCCGGCGACGCGCAGGCCAAGGCGCTGCTCGACAAGTGGGTCCCGTGGGCTATCGCGAACACGCACGCCACGGGCGGCGCCGACTGGGCCGTGCCCTCGACCCTGCGGTGGACCGGCGCGCCCGACGCGTGGGACGCCGCGAACCCGGGCGACAACTCCGGCCTGCACGTCGAGGTGATCTCGCACGGTCAGGACGTCGGCGTCGCCGCAGCCCTGGCCGGGACGCTGATCCACTACGCCGCGGCCGCGCACGACGACGAGGCCCAGGCCGTCGCCAAGTCCCTGCTCGACTCGATCTGGGAGCACAACCGTGACGACAAGGGGGTCTCGGCCGTCGAGGTGCGGGAGGACTACAAGCGTTTCGACGACGTGCTGACCACCGCGACGGGCGACGGGGTCCACGTCCCCTCGGGCTGGCAGGGCACCATGCCCAACGGCGACGAGATCGAGCCCGGCGTGAGCTTCCTCGACCTGCGCAGCTTCTACCTCGACGACCCGGCCTGGCCCAAGGTCCAGGCCTACCTCGACGGGGGCGAGGCGCCCGAGTTCCGCTACCACCGGTTCTGGGCGCAGTCAGCGGTCGCGGTGGCGCTCGCGAACTACGACCGCTTCTTCGGCGAGCCTGCCGGTGAGGACACCACGGCACCGACCGTCCCGACGGCGCTCGCCGTGGCGTCGACGACCTCGTCGAGCGCGACCCTCACGTGGACCTCGTCGACCGACGACGTGCGCGTCACGGGGTACGACGTCCTGCGCGACGGTGCCGTGGTCGGGACCGCGACCGGGACGATCTTCACCGACACGGGCCTGTCCCCGGCCACGGCGTACGTCTACACGGTCCGGGCGCGGGACGCGGCGGGCAACCTGTCCGCGCCGTCGAGCGCCGTGACGGCCACGACCCGGCCTCCCGCCGCCGACACGACCCCGCCCACCGTCCCCACGGGGCTGCGCGCCGGGACCGTGACGACGACGACCGTCCCGCTCACCTGGAACGCGTCGAGCGACGCGGTCGGCGTCACGGGGTACGACGTCTACCAGGGCGCGGTCAAGGTCGCGACGGTCACGGGCACGAGCCACACCGTCACGGGCCTGGTGCCCGCGACCGCGTACTCGTTCAGCGTCGCGGCCCGCGACGCCGCGGGGAACGTCTCGGCGCTCTCCGCGGCCGTCTCGGCGACCACGGCGCCCGTGGCGACCGGGGCGTGCACGGCGACCTACCGGACGGTCGGCTCGTGGTCGGGAGGCTTCCAGGGCGAGGTCACCGTGACCGCGGGCAACGCCGCCGTCACGGGCTGGACCGTGCGGTGGGACCTCGCCCCGGCCACGGTCAGCCAGCTCTGGGGTGCCTCGCACACCACGACCGGCACGGTCGTCACGGCGAGCAACCTGTCGTGGAACGGCAGCCTCGCGGCCGGCGGCTCGACGTCGTTCGGGTTCATCGGCACGGGGGCCCCGCCGGCGAGCGCACCGGTCACGTGCGCCGCGCCGTGACCTGACGGTCGGGGGTGGCGCTCGTCCCGGGCGTCACCACGAGAGGTGCGACGAGGGCCCGACGGCGGTACGCGC
>NZ_JBHXBO010000342.1:0-3324 GCF_042726775.1 Oerskovia sp. NPDC060287 | reverse complement strand
TGTCAGGGGTCTGCTGAGCTCTCGAGTGGTGCAGGTCGTGACGAGGCTGGTCGTGGTGCCGGCCGCGGCGCTTCGTCGAGCGCGGCGCCGCGACGAGCGTGAAGCCAGGTGGAGGTCAGGCGGTCTTCGAGACCCCGGCCAGGATCGCAGAGCGCTCGTCCTCGCTCAGGCCGCCCCACACGCCGTAGGGCTCGCGAACCTTGAGCGACTGCTCGCGGCACTGCATCAGCACGGGGCACGAGGCGCAGATGGCCTTGGCCGCTTCCGCGCGGCGGCGGCGGGTGGAGCCTCGCTCGCCCTCCGGGTGGAAGAAGAGGGTGTCGTCCGCGTCGCGGCACGAGCCCTGGTACTGCCATTCCCACAGTTCCATCACCGGTCCGGGGAGCCTCGAGATCTCTGTCATGTCGAACAACCTACAAGCGTTGCAGAAGTTGTTCAAGGGGCGGGGTGGATGAGTTTCTGACCGGCTTTGCCTCTCTGTGCACCGTTTCATGGCGAACATGGCGCGAACTGCGGCGTTGTCCACTGTGTGACAGGACACACCGGGACAGCCGACCGAGACACGCCGCGCCCGAAGTGGCGAGGGGGTGAGCCGGTCGGCAGAATCGGTGCATGACTTCACTCCGGTCCGCCCCGACCCCCGGCGGGCCCCGACGGAAGGTGACCGAGGTTCCTGCACTCGCTGTCGCAGCCGTCGCCAAGAGGTTGGGCGTCGCCCCGGCCACCCTCCGCACCTGGGACCGTCGCTACGGTCTGGGTCCCTCCGAGCACACTGCCGGTTCGCACCGGAGATACACGGCCGACGACGTCGCGCGGCTCGTCATCATGCGTCGCCTCACGCTCGAGGGCGTCGCACCGGTCGACGCCGCGCGCGCGGCCCTGGATGCCGACCAGGCGGAGCTCGCGCTCGAGAGCGGCCAGATCGAGCAGGCCGCCGGCTCCGACGGCCCCGCCGAGGACGGGGACGAGGGCGAGCCGTCGGGCGAGACGCCCGGCGGGGGGCTGCGCCTCCTGCGCGCGGTCCCGCGCGGCGCGGACGACGAGCCGGTCCGCATCGGCGCGACGCGCGCCACGGGCGTGTCCGACGTGGTCGACGCCGCGATCTCGTTCGACCAGAAGCGGTGCGACAAGCTCCTGCGCATCGCGCCCGGCACCGACCCCGGTCAGTGGTGGTCGACGCTCGTGGAACCGGCCCTCCACCGCATCGCCGAGCGCACGTTCCTCGCCTCCCCGGGAGAGATGCCGGAGGTGGTCTTCAGCAACGCGACCCTGGCCGCGCTGCGCGAGTACACCCAGCAGTCCGAGGCCGCGCTCGTCGCGGGAGGCGGTCCGCCCCCCAACCATCCGAGCAGGATGCGGCGGATCGTGCTGATCTTCGCGGCGCCGGGAGAGCAGGTGCCGCTCGCGGCCCACGCGCTCGCCGCCGCCCTGGGCGCGCAGGGAGCCATGGCCCGCATCGTGACCGGGTCGGCCACGATGCACCGTTCGCTCGAGCTCGTCGCCATGGTGCGCCCTGCAGCGGTCGCGGTCGTGACGACGCAGCCCCGGCCGGACCTCGACGTCGTCCGGACGGTGCACGAGGCGAACCCGGACCTGCCCATCTTCGTCGGGCTCCAGAACGACGCGGCGGCGACGGGACTGCCCCTCGCCGCGACCGTGCAGCGGGTGCGCAGCTTCACGGGGCTCCTCCACGAAGCGCTCGCCGTCGTCCGGTGACGCGCGCCACGTGCACGGCGGGAGCCGCCCTCCCGGCCGTCCGGTGGCGGGACGGCCGGGAATATGTCAGAGGCCCTCGGCGTAGAATCTTGATGTGACCGACTCTCTCGCAGCCCCCGCACACGACCCCTTCGGATTCACCGGACTGACGTACGACGACGTCCTCCTGCTCCCGAACGAGACGGACGTCATCCCGAGCGAGGTCGATACGACCGCGCGGCTGACGCGCGAGATCACCATGTCCTCGCCGCTGCTCTCCGCCGCGATGGACACGGTCACCGAGTCGCGCATGGCGATCGCCATGGCCCGCCAGGGCGGGATCGGGATCATCCACCGCAACCTGTCGATCGAGGCGCAGGCCAAGGAGGTCGACCTCGTCAAGCGGTCGGAGTCCGGCATGATCACCGACCCGGTCACGGTCGGCCCGGAGGCCACGCTCTCCGAGCTCGACGCCCTGTGCGGCCAGTACCGGGTCTCCGGGCTGCCCGTGGTCGACGAGACCGGCAAGCTGCTGGGCATCATCACGAACCGGGACCTGCGCTTCGTCAACCCGGCTGACTTCGCGGAGCGTCGCGTCTTCGAGATCATGACCCCCATGCCGCTCGTGACGGCCCCGATCGGCATCGAGCGCGACGACGCCGCAGCGCTGCTCGCCAAGCACAAGATCGAGAAGCTGCCCCTGATCGACGCCGAGGGCCGCCTGGGCGGGCTCATCACGGTCAAGGACTTCGTCAAGACCGAGCAGTACCCGGGGGCGACCAAGGACGCCGAGGGGCGCCTGCGCGTCGGCGCCGCGATCGGCTTCTTCGGTGACGCCTGGACGCGCGCGACCTCGCTCGCCGAGGCCGGGGTCGACGTCCTCGTCGCGGACACCGCCAACGGGCACGCCCGCCTCCTGCTCGACATGATCCGCAAGCTCAAGGCGGACCCGGCGTTCAAGGACGTCCAGATCATCGGCGGCAACGTCGCGACGCGTGCGGGTGCACAGGCTCTCGTCGACGCGGGCGCGGACGGCGTGAAGGTCGGCGTCGGGCCGGGCTCGATCTGCACGACCCGCGTCGTCGCCGGCGTCGGCGTCCCGCAGGTCACCGCGATCTACGAGGCCTCGCTCGCGTGCCGCCCGGCCGGCGTCCCCGTCATCGGCGACGGCGGCCTGCAGTACTCGGGAGACATCGCCAAGGCGCTCGTCGCCGGAGCGGACACGGTCATGCTCGGCTCGCTCCTCGCGGGCTGCGACGAGAGCCCCGGCGACCTCGTGTTCGTCAACGGCAAGCAGTACAAGCTCTACCGCGGCATGGGTTCGATCGGCGCGATGGCCTCGCGCGGCAAGAAGGCGTCCTACTCCAAGGACCGCTACTTCCAGGCGGACGTCGCGAGCGACGACAAGATCGTGCCCGAGGGCATCGAGGGCCAGGTGCCCTACCGCGGCCCGCTCGGTGCGGTCGCCCACCAGCTCGTCGGCGGACTGCACCAGTCGATGTTCTACGTCGGTGCGCACACCATCCCCCAGCTCCAGGAGCGCGGGAAGTTCGTGCGCATCACGCCGGCCGGGCTCAAGGAGTCGCACCCGCACGACATCCAGATGACGGTCGAGGCGCCCAACTACAC
>NZ_JBHXBO010000341.1:0-3335 GCF_042726775.1 Oerskovia sp. NPDC060287 | reverse complement strand
ACCTCCTGGTCTCGCGGGCGTCGTGCTGCGGGGACACGCAGCGGCGGTGACGGTACGGCGGGGTAGTCTCCGCGCATGATCGATCGGCGTGCAGGGAGGGCGGACGGACCGGGGCCGTGGTCGGTGCTCGACGCTCTCGGCGGTGACCTCGGCGAGGACGCCGTGAACTCGTTCTCTGACCAGGTCGAACGGATGTCCGCGACGGAGATCGTGGCCTTCGTCGAGGAGTTTCGCCGGGTCGAGGCTTCGCTCGCTGCCGTCGAGCTCTGGGCTCCGGACCTCGGTGTCGCCCTCGACGGGGACGCCCGGGAGCTTGCCGTCGTCTGGCTGATGGCCCGGGGACGGGAGGCGGTGGACAGAGCCGTGGCGACGGGGCGCGCAAGGGTCGGGCCGGGACCGGACGAAGACGGCGCGGACGAAGTCGTCGACATCATCTCGATGGCCTACGAGCGGGCGACCGGTCTCTCGTCCACCCCGTCGGAAGGTGAGCCCAGACCGGGGGAGGTCAGTGTCCAGATGATCGAGCCTCGCTGGTGGGCCCTTCGCTCACGGGCTCATCGCGGGGCGGCCGCGGCCTGCCAGGAGATCGAGCAGAGTCAGGTGCTCAGAGAGTTCCTGCTGGCCCGTCGCTGTCCCCACGAGCTCTTCATGGTCGTCCAGGCGATGCCTGGTGATCGCCACACGCACGTCGTGCTGCAGGGTAGCCGGATCGTGGCGCTCTTCGACGTGCCGCTCTCGCGCGGCTCGGCTGCCGACGGGCGCCGAGAGGTCGCGCGCTGCTACGACGTGCTCCGACAGCGGTACGACCTCCCGGACGTCATGGGACCGGTCGGACCGGATTCGTTACCTCATCGAGACGGCCGTTCTGAGCCTCCCGGCCTCTGAGCGCCCCTAGGGTGGACGGCAAGAGGAAGGCCCGGCCTTCTTCCGTCATGAGTTACGAAGGAGTGCTGATGAACTCGCCAGGTCGCCGTCGACCGGTCACCCTCACCGCGGGGATCATCGCCGCGGTCATCACCGCCGCGCTGCTCACGGCCTGCACGGACGAGGAGAGCACGGTCCCGTCGACCGGCCTCGGGCTCGTCCCGGTGCCCACGGACGTGAGCGTCGACGGGGGAGGGGCGTTCGTGCTCGACGCGGACTCCACGATCGCGCTGGTCACACCCGAGGTCATGGCCCCGGACGTCTTCCACGTCGGTGAGGAGCTCGCCGAGCGCCTCGGGACCGCGACGGGTCTCGACCTGCCGCTCGGCCCGGCGGTCGACGGCGCCGCGGGCGAGATCCGTCTCGAGCTCGTCCCTGACAGCGAGGTCGTCTGGGAGCGGGACGGCCTGCTCGACGACACGGGCGTCGAGGCCTACGAGCTCACGGTCGACGACGAGCAGATCGTCCTGACCGCCGCGACGCCCCCTGGTCTGTTCCGTGGGGTGCAGACGCTGCGTCAGCTCTTCCCCCCGGAGATCGACGCGACCACGGTCCAGGAGGAGCCGGCGGGTGGCTGGACCGCCCCGGCCGTCACCATCTCCGACGAGCCCCGGTTCGCCTACCGCGGCGCGATGCTCGACGTCGCGCGCCGCTTCTACCCGGTCGAGTCCGTCAAGCGGTTCATCGACCACGCGTCGACGTACAAGCTCAACGCGCTCCACCTCCACCTGACCGACGACCAGGGATGGCGCATCGCGGTCGACGCCCTGCCCGGGCTCACCGAGGTCGGCTCCACGACGCAGGAGGGGTGGGAGCCCGGGACGGGGGACGGCGAGCGCTGGTACTACACCGCGGACGAGTACGCGGAGATCGTCGCGTACGCGCGCGACAAGTACATGACGGTCGTCCCGGAGATCGACGGGCCGGGGCACACGCTCGCGGCCCAGGCGTCGCTCGGCTCGCTCACCTGCGACGGCGTCGCGACCCCTCTCTACTGGGGACCCGAGGTCAACAACCCGATCGTCTGCGCGAGCGACGAGAACATGGGTGACGTCCGGGCCTACCTCCAGACGGTCCTCGCCTCGGTCGCGGGGCAGAACCCCGGCCCGTACCTGCACCTGGGCGGCGACGAGGCGCCCAGCCCGCCCGGTTGGTACCAGAGCTACGCCGAGGCCGCGAACGAGATCGCGACAGGCCACGGCAAGACCGTGATCGGCTGGCACCAGTGGGGAGCGTCCGAGGACCTGCCTCCCGGCGCGCTGATCCAGTACTGGGGTGTGGGGGAGCGGCTGCGCGGGGTCATCGGCGGGGAGGCGAAGAACGCGGACCTGGTCGACGTCCAGGCCGCGCTCGACAAGGGCGCCCGGCTCATCATGTCGCCCGCCGACCGCACGTACCTCGACATGAAGTACGACGAGGACACCCCGTACGGCCTCGAGTGGGCCTCGCGCATCACGCTCGAGGAGGCGTACGACTGGGACCCCGCGACCGAGCTCACCTCGCCCGACGGAAAGAGCACCCTGGCGGACGAGTCCGACATGGCGGGCGTCGAGGTGCTGCTGTGGTCCGACCGCTCCTACCCCGACAGCCTCGCGGGCCTGCCGACGAGCACCGACGTGTTCGTGCCCGTCGATACGTACGCCGACTTCATGCTCTTCCCGCGACTGCCGGCGACGGCCGAGGTCGCGTGGTCGGAGCAGGCCGACCGCAGCTACGCGGACTTCCGTGACCGGGTCGTCCAGGTGTCCCCGCGCTGGACCGCGGCGGGCATCGGGTGGAACCAGGTGGCCGACGTCGACTGGGTCCCGTGACGGCGTGAGGCACCGCACCCGCCTCGGCTGAGGTCGTCCCGCCGGGACCTACCAGGCCCCGGGGTCGGGTTCGGCCGCGACGAAGGTGACCCGTCCGTCGTCGGACACCACGAGGCCCGGGTTGTGGGCGACCTCCCAGCGGAACCCGTCCGGGTCCGCGAAGTACCCCGAGTAGCCGCCCCAGGCGCGCACCTGAGCAGGCACGACGACGGAGCCTCCTGCGGCGAGCGCGCTCGCCAGGACGTCGTCCACCTCGGCGGGCGAGCCGACGTTGTGCGCGAGCGCGACGGGCACCACCGGCACCGGGCCGTGGTGCGCCTCGTGGATGCCGGGACCGGCCTCTTCGAGGAGGTCGGCCCGGCGCCACAACGAGAGCAGGAGGCCGTGACCGACCTGGAGGAAGACGACCTCGCCCGCGACCTCGTCGACAGGCTCCCATCCCAGCCCGTCGACGTAGAAGGCGCGTGCCCGGGCGACGTCGCGCACCCCCAGGGTGATCAGGCTGACGCGAGGTTCCATGGATCCACGCTAGCCCCGGCGCGTCGGGCACGCCGCCGCTGCGCCCCGCTCGGGAAAGGTCCCGGGACGACGACGGCGGGC
>NZ_JBHXBO010000340.1:0-3369 GCF_042726775.1 Oerskovia sp. NPDC060287 | reverse complement strand
CATCTCGCTCGGTACCGTCGCCCTCGTCATGCCGTCAGGGGAAGCGCACCAGGGCCTTGTTCCTGTACTCGACCGAGCCCGCGATGCCCACCCTCACCGAGCCCTCTCCGAAGCGGAGCAGTGCATCGGTCCACGTCGCGAGGCCCGTCGGGTCCGGCGATCGCTGCAGGAAGGTCTGGTAGTAGGTCCCCGCCCTGCGGGCAGCAGCCTCGTACGAGAACCAGATCGCGTCGACGAGTGCCGCGCGCCCCGCCGTGGGGATCCTCGATTCCCAGAAGGCGATCTCGGACGGCCCTGCGCTGCGTCCGAGCATCACGCTGTAGAGGGTGCTGACCAGTCCAGCGTCGGTCGCCCCCGACCGGTTGTAGAACTCCTGCGAGCTGTAGAACCTTCGCGCGACGTCGTCGACGGTCACCGTCCCACGTCTCACCCCTACGTACCAGTCGTTCGACGCCGGATCCGGCTGGCGACCGAGCACCTCGACGTAGGCCTGGTTGATCCGCTTCCAGACGTACTCGTCGGAGGACGTCAGCGACGCCACGAGCTGCGACTGGCTCGTTCCCGAGGCGAGGGCCGTCGACCAGGTCGCGAGCCCGGTCGGGTCGACGCCGCGGCCCAGGAAGTCCTGGTAGAGGGCGTTGACCACGGACTGCGCCTCCTTGTAGGCCGACCCGTAGGAGTACGAGCTCGCGATGGCCCTGATGGTTCCCATCTGGTTGTAGCCGGCCTGGCCCGGGCACGCCGTGAACGCCGTGTCCCGGTGCGCGAAGATCGTCGGCAGCACGGCGGTGCTCCCGGCCGGGTAGCGCGAGTTCTCACCACCGCCGGTGGTGTAGCTCACGCTCCCCTGGGGATTGATGCCGTAGGCCGCGAGCCTGATCGACGCCAGACGGGACACCGCGTCGACGGTCGCCGCCGAGGGGGTGACCGTCGAGTAGTCACCGAGCATCGAGATCCCGACCGTGCTCGTGTTGAACCCTCCGGCGTGGACACCGATGACCGGGCGCTCGAGGCTGCCTGCTCGTCCTTCGTAGATGTTTCCCCACTTGTCGACCACGAAGTTGTACCCCAGGTCGCACCAGCCGCGAGTGCCGATGTGGTATGCCTGGTCGTTGCGGATCATCTGCATCGCCTGTGCGGCAGTCGAGTAGTTGTTGCTCCCGGCGGTGTGGTGGACGACAGCTGCCACGAGCCGCTGGGCCACGTCGGGGGTGCAGGCCTCTGCGCGGGCCCCCCACTGGGCGCGGGTGATCACGTTGACGGCGGGCGCCGCGGCCAGGACCGTCCGCGGCGCGGTCCCACGGTATGCAGCGTCCTCGATGACGGCCTTCTGGGTGCTGCTCGCGCCAGAAGCGTCCGCGGCCCCGGTCTCGTCACCCGACTCCGGGGAAGAGATCAGCGAGAGGCGCAGGTCTGCGGGAAGCGCGTCCTGGCCGACCACTCCGAGCTGGACGGCGTCCGCCTCGCCGACCCAGAGCGCATCCGTCCCGCTGCGCTGCTCCTGCAGGGCGTCGGCCGTGCCGGCGTCAGGTCCGTCGTCGGACGTCTCGAGGTCGGACCAGTCGCTCCACTCCTCACCGGCGCGGGTCCGCACCTGGAGCGCGGGTGCGTCGCTCCCGGGCTCGCCGGTCCAGGAGACGGCCACCGTCTGGAATCCATCGGTGGTGACGACCCCGCTCGCTGTCCGCTCCTCCACGTCCGGCTGGTCGACGACGACCGTGCCGTCGTCGCCGTCGGTTCCGGACTCCTCCGGTGCGAGCGGTTGCTCGGGAACCGAGGAAGGCGCCTCCGGGCCGGTGCTCGGTCCACCGGTTTCAGGACCCGTGCTCGGGTCGGCCTCCTCGCTCGTCGCGCTCGGGCCGGGCTCGCTGGTCGCGCCCGTCTCCGGGTCGGTCGGTGCCGCGGACCTGGCCGACGCGAGGTCGACGACCACGTCGAAGTCCTCGACGACCGTCTCGGACGGGGACGGCGGATCCGGCAGCGCCGCTGCTGCGAATAAGGCACCGGTGCTGGTCGACGCACCTCCGACGACGCCGTCGGTGACCGTCGGGCTCGTCGAGACGGCGCACCCGCTCGTGAGCACCGTCACCGCCAGAACGGCACCAAGCAACTTGCGAGCAGACATGGAGCACTCCTCTTCGTGGGCGCACGTGCTCCGTTCAACATAGGTGCCCACCTCTCATCCAGCACTTCGCAACGCCGTGCGGTTGCCGTCGACGCGAGGTCACGGCCCACGCTGCCCGGCGTCCTGGCGCGTGCGCCGCTACCCGCCCGTGGACCCGCAGCGACGAGGGAGCAGGCAGCGCACGACGAGCGAGCGACTAGGGTATGAGGGCATCGCACCTGCCAGGAGGAATCACCCATGCGTCTTCTCGTCACCGGTGGAGCCGGCTTCATCGGCTCCAACTTCGTCCATCAGACCGTCCGCGAGCGTCCCGACGTCGAGGTGACGGTGCTCGACGCGCTCACCTATGCCGGGGACCTGTCCTCGCTCGCGCCGGTCGCCGACCGGATCACCTTCGTCGAGGGCGACATCACGGACGCCGAGCTGGTCGACCGCCTCGTGGGCGGGAGCGACCTGGTCGTGCACTTCGCTGCGGAGTCGCACAACGACAACTCGCTGAACGACCCGTCCCCGTTCGTGCAGACGAACGTGATCGGCACGTTCACCCTGCTGGAGGCGGTCCGCAAGCACGGGACCCGCTACCACCACATCTCGACCGACGAGGTCTACGGCGACCTCGAGCTGGACGACCCGGAGCGCTTCACGGCGTCCACCCCGTACAACCCGTCGAGCCCGTACTCGTCGACCAAGGCGTCGAGCGACCTCCTGGTGCGTGCCTGGGCACGGTCCTTCGGGATCCAGGCGACGATCTCCAACTGCTCCAACAACTACGGCCCGTACCAGCACATCGAGAAGTTCATCCCGCGCCAGGTCACCAACCTGATCGACGGCATCCGTCCGCGCCTGTACGGCGCCGGGCTGAACGTGCGGGACTGGATCCACGTCGAGGACCACAACTCGGCCGTGTGGGCCATCATCGACGGCGGGCGCGCAGGCGAGACCTACCTGATCGGCGCCGACGGCGAGAAGAACAACCTGGAGGTCGTCCAGACCCTTCTCGAGATCTTCGGGCGGACCCCGGACGACTTCGACCACGTCGCGGACCGCCCGGGCCACGACCTGCGCTACGCGATCGACTCCTCGAAGCTGCGGGACGAGCTGGGGTGGACACCCCGCTACACGGACTTCCGTCAGGGCCTCGAGGCGACGGTCGACTGGTACCGCGCCAACGAGGCCTGGTGGCGAGCAGCCAAGGCCGAGACCGAGGCGAAGTACGCGAAGGCGGGCCAGTAGCCGACCTGCTC
>NZ_JBHXBO010000339.1:0-3372 GCF_042726775.1 Oerskovia sp. NPDC060287 | reverse complement strand
CCATCGGTGCCCGCCCTTCGTGCGTCGTCCTGCCTCCGACCCGGCCGCGTCAGCGCCGCTCGGGCGCCTCCCCGACACCCTCGAGGACGGGAGCGTCGAGCGTGGCGGGCGCGACGGCGTCGGGCAGGACGGGGGACGTCTCGACCGCAGCCGGCCTGCGCAGCAGGAACGTCAGCGCGACCGCGACCAGCGTGACCGCCGCGCCCCAGACGAACGCCGAGCTCACGCCCTCCGCGAGGGCGACCTGCGGGCTCGCGCCCTCAGCCGCCAGCGTGACCGAGCGCGACGTCATGACCGCGACGAACAGCGCCGTACCGGCGGCCCCCGCGAGCTGCTGGACCGTGCCGATCATCGCGCTGCCGTGCGAGTACAGCGACGGCTGGAGTGCCGAGAGGGCCCCCGTGAACAGCGGCGTGAACACGAACGCCAGGCCCAGGCTGAGCACGACGTGCGCGCCCAGGACGAACCAGGGCGACGTGCTCGCGCCCACGGTCGCCAGCGCGGCGAGCGACACCGTGACCGCGACCAGGCCGGGCAGGACCAGGGGACGCGGGCCGACGCGGTCGTACAGGCGCCCGACCGTCGGGCCCAGCAGACCCATGAGCAGACCGCCCGGCAGCACGAGCAGCCCCGTGTACAAGGGGTCCAAGCCCAGCGAGTTCTGCAGGTACAGCGGCAGCAGGATGATCGAGCCGAACAGCGCGATCATGCTGACCGCCATGATCCCCAGCGACACCGTGAAGCCGCGCGAGGAGAAGACGCGCAGGTCGAGGAGTGCCGCGTCGCGGCGCTGGAGGACGAGCTGACGCGCGACGAACAGGACCAGGAAAACGGGCCCGACGACGAGCGGGATCCACACGGGCACGACCGGCGTGGCGCGGGCGGCCTCGCCCAGGTTGGACAGGCCGTAGACCAGGCCGCCGAACGCGAGGGCCGCGAGGACGAGCGAGAGCGGGTCGAGTCGCGTGTGCGTACGGTCGGCCGAGTCCTTGACGTACTTCGCGCCGACGACGAGCGCCACGAGGGCGACCGGCAGGACCAGACCGAAGATCCAGCGCCAGCTCAGGGTGTCGAGGATCAGACCGGACAGCGTGGGGCCCAGGGCGGGAGCGGCGGCCATGACGATCGCGACGTTGCCCATGATCCGGCCACGGGCCGTCGGAGGGACGAGCGTCATGATGGTCGTCATGAGCAGCGGCATCATGATCGCCGTGCCCGAGGCCTGCACCACGCGCGCACCGAGCAGCCACCCGAAGCCGGGCGCGAACGCCGCGAGGGCCGTCCCGGCGCTGAACAGCGACATGGCGAGCAGGAACGCGCCGCGGGTCCCGAGGCGCTGCAGCAGGAAGCCCGTCGCGGGGATGACGATCGCCATGGTGAGCATGAAGGCCGTCGTGAGCCACTGGCCCGTGGTCGCGGAGATGTGCATCTCGGCCATGAGGTGCGGCAGGGCGACGCCCATGGTCGTCTCGTTGAGGATGACGACCGACGCCGAGACGAGCAGCAGCGCGATCACGAGGAAGTTCTCGCGCGAGAGCTTGTCGGAGGTGGGTAAGGACGGGGCGGTGCTCTGAGGTACCTGCATGGCTCTCCTGTGGGGTCGGCGTGCGCCCGCGCGGCCCGGGGGAGCACAGCGAGGGAGGTGGGGAGCGTCGGGTCGAGAAGTCGTACGCCCTACGAGAAACGACGCTCGACCATCCTCAGTTATTCCCCGCGACCCTGACGACTCCTTTTCCGGGCAGGACTCATCGGTCGCGCCGCGACGACGCCGCGGGCCGCGCCGCACGGCCCGGAACAGGCCGGATCCGCTGCTGGGCGGTCACGTGGACGGGTCCCAGGGTGAGCGACCTCACCCCACGCGCTACTCGCCGACGGTCGCCCGTGGGAGGTGAGCGGCGCCGTCGGGCTCCGCCGGGTGACGAGCCCCGAACCGGCCGAAGACCACCGCGGCCGCCGCGTACGCGAGCGCGAGCACCACGAAGACCGGACGCGAGTAGCCCGTGTCCGGGAGCGTGAACGCGGCCAGGGCCGCCGCCCCCACGAACGCCGCGTTGTACAGGACGTCGTAGAACGCGAAGGCCCGGCCGCGGAAGGCGTCCGCGGTGTCACGCTGGACGATCGTGTCCACCGCGATCTTGGTCGCCTGCGCAGCGAGCCCCAGCAGCAGCGCCCCCGCGTACACGACCGTGCGCGACGGCGTCGTGACGAGCAGCAGCTGGCTCGCGGAGGCCAGGCCCAGCATGAGCGCGATCCACAGGTGCGGCCCCGTGTAGCGCGACAGGGTCGGGGTCAGCACGACGGCGAGAGCGCCACCGACCCCCGTGAGCCCCACGACGGTCGCGAACGTCGCCAGACCCGCGTTCGCGTTGCCCGGATCCGACAGCAGGTTGCGCGAGATGAGGATCGACGCGATGAACGTGACCCCGTAGAGGAAGCGGTGCGTCGCCATGACCATGAGGGCCTGACCGGGCGTTCGCCGTGCCGCGAGATAGCGTGCGCCGTCCGCGAGGCCCCGGGCCACCTTGGCGATCTCGGTCGTGATCGCGGCCTCCGCGGGCTCGTCCGGCCCCAGCAGCCCGCGCGACATGCGCAGCGCGAGTGCCGACGCCGCCCCGAACACGAGCGCCGCGCACATCAGCGCGACCGAGTCCTTGACCCGGCCCGGCTCGAACAACAGGCTCAGCAGGAACCCGATGCCGCCGCCCACGAAGGCCGCCGCGGCACCGAGAGAAGGCGTCAGGGAGTTGGCCGTAAGGAGCAGCGGGCCGTCGACCACCCGCGGCAGGCCCGCCGACAGGCCCGCGAGCAGGAACCGGTTGACCGAGAGCGTCGCGAGCGCCAGGACGTAGATCCACGGCGTCACGCCCGCCGTCAGCATGAGGACCGCCGTGGCCGCCGTCAGGACCACGCGCACCGCGTTGCCCCACACCAGGACCTGGCGCCGGCTCCACCGGTCCAGGAAGACCCCCGCGAACGGACCCACGATCGTGAACGGGGCCAGCATCACCGCGAACGCCGCGGCGATCGACGCCGCCGTGCCCTGGGACTCCGGGGAGAAGAAGAGGAGCGACGCCAACCCGACCTGGAACATGCCGTCGCCCGCCTGGCTGACCAGCCGGACGGCGAAGAGCTTCCTGAAGTCGCGCAGCCGAAGCAGGACGCCGAGTTCCGAGATCACACCCACCGGTTCAGGGTATGCGGTGGAGTGAGCGGACCTCGCCCCGGGACGGGCCGACGGCGGTCCTCCCCCTGAGGCTCGGGGGTTGTCAGCAGCAGGGCGGGGTACAGCCCGGGCTGGTTCTGACAGCTCAGCCAGCGGGTCGCCGGGGCCGAACGGGGTGGTGCGATCCGCCGTCGGGCATGCGAAGAGGG
>NZ_JBHXBO010000338.1:0-3431 GCF_042726775.1 Oerskovia sp. NPDC060287 | reverse complement strand
GTTCTGCGCGAGGGAGTGCGCGGCGCGTCCTACCTCGCGCAGAACGTACTACCTCGCGCCGGGGCGACGCGTCTACGCCGTCTCGGCGGACACCACCCTGGCCGCCGCGGCCGGGGTCCGGTAGCGACGCAAGGGTGCGTTGCGCCAGGCGACCAGCCCGACGACGGCACTCGCCGCGAGCCCGCCCGCCACCAGGGCGACGGGCGCCGAGGTCAACGACGCGAGGACCCCACCGCGGAAGTTGCCCACCTCGGGGCCCGCGACCCCCACCACGTGCTCGACCGACGACACGCGGCCCCGGAACTCGTCGGGCGTCTCGAGCTGGACGAGCGCCCCGCGCGTCACGACCGACACCGTGTCGGCCGCCCCCGCGACCGCGAGGCACGCGAGCGCGAGCCACAGCGGCCCGGCCAGCCCGAATCCCGCGAGCGCGACACCCCACGTCGCCGCGGCGGCGAGCTGCAGCGCGCCCGACCGCGGCGCCCGCGTGACCGCGCCGGACAGCAACCCGGCGCCGATCCCGCCCACCGCGACCGCCGAGAGGAACAGCCCGAGGGTGCGCGGGTCGCCGTCGAACCGGATCTCGTTGACGAGCGGGAACAGCGAGACGGGCATCGCGAGCACGGTCGCCGCGACGTCGGTCGCGAACGACCCCCGCAGGGTCGGCCTCCTCCAGACGATCGACCACCCGCCCGCCGCGGCCCGACGGCGCACGGGGCGTCCGCGGTCGGCCGCCGGTCCGCCGTCCGGCACGGGCACCGGGGCAGGTGCGGGTGCGGGGCCGCCGTGCCACGCAGGCGCCGGGACAGGCGTGGGCGCCGGCGGGAGCGGCGGCAGCCGCACCAGCCCGAGCAGGGCGACCACGGCCGCCGCCACCTGCAGCCCGTAGGCGGCCGGGAGGTCCCAGCGCGCGACGACGAGCCCGGCCAGTGCCGGACCGACGAGCATCGCGACCTGGAACGCGAGGTTCTGCAGCGCGAGCCCTGCCGCGACCTGGTCGGCGGGCAGGAGACGAGGCGGCACGGTCCGCCGCGCGGGTGCGCCCAGCGCGTTGCACGCGGCGCCGAGGCTCACGAGGGCGAGCAGCACCCACACGGACCGGTTGCCCACGACCGCCTGGGCGGCGAGCCCCACCGCGGCGAGCGCCTGGCCGGTCGACGCGAGGCGCATGATCGTGCGGCGGTCGTGCACGTCGGCCAGGTGCCCGCCGACGAGGCCGAGCGTGAGGAGTGGCACGGCGGTCGCGAGGCCGATCGCGCCGGTCCACACCGGGCTGTGCGTGAGCTCCCACACCTGCAGCAGGACCGCGACGGTGGCTACCTGGTACCCGAGACCGCCGACCGCCGACCCCGCCCACAGGTCGCGGTAGGCAGCGCTGGTGCGCAGCGGGCGCAGGTCGAGGACGGTGCCCCGCACGTCAGGACCTCTCGGGTGCCGGGGCGCCGGGCGCCTGCGCGGGGTGGCCGGCGGCGTCGAGCCGCTCGACGAGGCGCTCGCGCAGGGACCTGCTCGCGAGGACACGCTCGAGGTCGGTGACCACGGCGCTCAGCGCGTAGGGCAGCTCGTCGTCGATCTCCGCGATCGACTCCTCGGTCGCGCGCCACTCGGCCTCGAGGAGGGGGACGAGCGCGCGGGCCTTGTCGGTGAGCGCGACGCGGCGCGTGCGGGCGTCCTCGCCCGACTCCGTCCGGACGAGCCCCTCGCTGCGCATCGCGGTCACGGTCTGGCTCATGGCCGAGTGCGTGCGGCCGAGCGACGTGGCGAGCTCACGGATGGTCAGCGGCCCGGTGTGGGCGAGACGGATGAGCGGGTAGACGAAGCGCGGGCGCACGCCGTCGACCCCGCGGTCGGTGTAGACGGTGCCGATCTCGTCGTCGAGCCGGCGCAGCAGGGCGTGCAGGGAGTCCCAGCGTCCGGGGACAGCGGTCGGGTCGGAGGATGTCACAGCACTGTTATAACAGCACTCATACAAGTAGGTCGAGCCAGTGCTTCGACAGGCGGTCGACCCCGCCCCGACGTAGCGTCGAGGTGCCGCGGTCCCGCGGGAGAGACCCTCCAGCGCACGGCCGCGCGATTCCCTGTCCCCACCCGAGGAGGTCCACATGTCCGAGGTCCCGATCCGCACCCTCATCAGCCCGCTGCGCTACGTGCAGTCGCGCGGCGCGCTGTCGCGGCTCGGCGAGTTCGTCGCACCGATCGGCACCAAGCCGCTGCTGGTCGCCGACGACGTCGTCTGGGAGATCGTCCAGGACACCGTCGCCGAGTCGTTCCAGGCCGCGAACCTGCCGCGAGCGCGTGAGGGCTTCGGCACGTACGCGACCGCCGCGGAGGTCGACCGGCTGGCGCGCCGCATCCGGGAGACCGGGTCGGACGTGATCGTCGGGATCGGCGGCGGCAGCACGATCGACGCGGTCAAGGCCGCCGGGCACCTCGAAGGGATCCGGTGGGTCTCGGTCCCGACCGTCGCCTCGACCGACGCACCGTGCTCCGCGCTGTCCGTCATCTACACCGAGGACGGGGCGTTCGAGGAGTACCGGTTCTTCCCGCACAACCCGGACCTGGTCCTGGTCGACACCCAGCTCGTGGCCAACGCCCCGGTGAAGTTCCTCGTCGCGGGCATCGGCGACGCCCTCGCGACGTGGATCGAGGCCCGCGCCGTGGCCAAGGCCAACGCGACGACCATGGCGGGCGGCCTGCCTCTCATCACCGGGACGGCGCTCGCCGAGCTCTCGTGGAAGATCCTGTGGGAGAACTCGCTCGCGGCGATCGAGGCCGTCAAGGAGCACCTCGTCACGCCCGCGGTCGACGCCGTGGTCGAGGCCAACACCCTGCTCTCCGGGCTCGGCTTCGAGTCGGGCGGCCTCGCGGCGGCCCACGCGATCCACAACGGGCTCACGGCCGCTCCCCAGACCCACGGGCTCACGCACGGCCAGAAGGTCAACATCGGCTCGCTCACCCAGCTCGTGCTCGAAGGGGCCCCGTCCCAGGAGATCCGGGACTTCGTCGAGTTCACGACGCGCGTCGGGCTGCCCAACACGCTGACGGAGATCGGGCTCACGACGGCCGACGTGGGCGACCTGCGCCGCGTCGCCGAGGCCGCGACGGCACCGGGCGAGACCATCCACGCGATGCCGTTCGAGGTCCGCGTGCCCGAGCTGGTCGACGCGCTGCGCTCGATCGAGGGGCTCTCGCGCGCGATCCGTGCGGACGCGAGCCTGCCCGAGCCCGTGAGGTACACGGGGCACTGAGGCGCGGTCGACCACCCGCGGCCCTCCGGCCGGCCCTCCCACCCGGCCCTCCCACCAACGAGGTAGCCGCCGAGGTAGAACGTGGTGCGCGAGGTAGTGCGCGCCGCGTTCTACCTCGCGCAGCACGTTCTACCTCGAGGGCCAGGCCCGCACGCACGAAGGCCCCGGCCCGCTCCCTCACGG
>NZ_JBHXBO010000337.1:0-3550 GCF_042726775.1 Oerskovia sp. NPDC060287 | reverse complement strand
GTTGCGGCGTACGCCCCCGTGCGCGCCGCCACCACCGCGTGCTCCCGTTCGGCAGTCATGGAACTGCTCGGCACCGCGAGCCGACCCGTCAGCGCACGACGAGCACGACCGCGAGCACGGCCATGACGAGCGCGATCCCGCCGTCGAGCACGCGCCACGCGACCGGGCGCGCGAAGAGCGGCGCGAGCACACGCGCCCCGAAGCCCAGCGCCGTGAACCAGACGAGGCTCGCGATCCCGGCCCCGATGCCGAAGACCCAGCGACCGCTCTCCCCGTACGCTGCCGCGAGCGAGCCGAGCAGCAGGACCGTGTCGAGGTAGACGTGCGGGTTGAGCCACGTGAGGGCGAGCGCGGTCCCGACGGCGGCACCCACCGACATCCGCAGCCCACCCTCGGCCGCCTCGAGGGTCGCGGGGCGCAGCGCGCGCCGGGCGGCCTGGACCGCCAGGACGAGCAGGAACGCGGCCCCGCCCCAGCGCACGACCGCGAGCAGCACGGGGGCGCTCGAGACGAGGACGCCCAGGCCGGCGACGCCCGCGGCGATGAGCACCAGGTCCGACAGCGCGCACACCAGGACCACGGGCAGGACGTGCTCGCGCCGCAGCCCTTGCCGCAGGACGAACGCGTTCTGCGACCCGATCGCGACGATCAGGGACAGTCCGGTGCCGAGGCCGGCGAGCAGGGGCGCGAGGGTGGTCACGTCCTCCACGGTAGGCAGGGCCAGCGGTTCAGTACAGCGAATGTTTCTGCAGAACCTTAAGATCTACTCATGGTGGATCTTCAGCCCGACCAGCTCCGGACACTCGACGCGATCGCGACCGCGGGCACGTTCGAGGCCGCCGCGCAGCAGCTCGGAGTGACCCCGTCCGCGATCAGCCAGCGCATGCGCGCGCTCGAGGCCGCCGTGGGCCAGGTGCTGGTGCGCCGGGGACGGCCCGCGACGCTCACGGCGCCGGGCGAGGTGCTCGTGCGCCACGCACGCCGGCTCGCCCTCCAGCACGCCGAGGTCCTGGCCGAGCTCGACCTGGCCGAGGGAGACACCCCCGAGCTCACGCTCGTCATCACGGGCGACGCCCTGACGACCTGGGCCCTTCCCGTGCTCGCCGAGGCCTCGGCCTGGGCCCGGTTGGAGATCCTGCGCGAGGACCAGGACCACTCGATCGACCTCCTGCGGGACGGGAAGGCCGTCGCCACGATCACGTCGGTCGCCGAGGCCGTCCCCGGCTGCCGCTCGACGCGGCTGGGCCGGATGCGCTACCGGCCGTTCGCGAGCCCGGCGTTCGTCGAGCGCTGGTTCCCCGACGGCCCCACCGCCGCCGCACTCGCAGCGGCGCCCGTCCTCGTGTTCGACCGCAAGGACGACCTCCAGGACCGCTACCTGGGCGGGCGCGCGGGCGGCCCGCGCCACCACGTCCCGGCCTCGCACGAGTTCCTGCGCGCGGTCGAGCTCGGCATGGGCTGGGGCATGCTGCCGGACCTCCAGAGCCGGGAGCCGGAGGCGGCGGGCCTGCTCGTGGGGTTCGACGACGCAGCGAGCCTGACCGTGCCGCAGTACTGGCAGCAGTGGCGCCTGCACTCACCCACGCTCGACAGGGTCGCGACGGCCGTCCGCGAGGCCGCGGCCACCCACCTGCGCTGACGCCGGGCACCACGGGGCAGGGCAGACTTGTCCCGTGCCCTCCCCCACTTCCGACGAACGACTTCCCCGCAGCTCCGTCCCGTCCGACGGCCCGGCCGGCCCAGGCCGCGCCGCACAGCCTGACGCCGCGGCGCTCCGGGACCAGGCCGCCCTCGACCGGCTGCTCGCGGGGCTCGAGCGCTTCTCGCCCGACGACGATCCCGCTCACCCGCGCGGCGGCGCGGCAGACCCTCCGCTCGTCGCGGTCGACGCGACGGACCGGTTGCTGCTCGACGAGGCGGCGAGCGCCCTGGCTGCGAGCGGCCCGGGTGAGGTCGTCGTGATCGACGACCGGTTCGGGGCGCTGACCCTGGGTGCCGCGGTCGCGCACGGGCTCACGGGGATCCGGGTCCACCAGGACGCGCTGACGAGCGAGCTCGCGCTCGACCGGAACGCGCACGAGGCGACGGTCCACGGCCAGGCGGGACTGACTGCCACCTTCACCCACCTCCCGCTCGGCGAGGACCTGCTGCGGGGCGCGCGCGTCGTCCTGCTCCAGCTCCCGCGCTCGCTCGCCGCGCTGCGCGACGTCGCGGAGCACGTGGCGCGCTTCGCCGCGCCGGACGTGGTGGTGCTCGCCGGTGGCCGCCTCAAGCACATGACCCCGACCATGAACGACGTCCTGGCCGAGTCCTTCACGGACGTGCGGGCGAGCCTCGCTCGGCAGAAGTCGCGCGTACTGGTGGCGCGCGGGCCCCGTCCCGGCGTCGGCCTCACCTATCCCGTGACCGAGCACCTGGCGGAGCTCGACCTCGACGTGGTCGCGTACGGGGCGGCGTTCGCGGGTGCGAGCCTCGACATCGGCACGCGCTACCTCCTGGGCTTCCTCGACCGGGTCTCGCCCGACGCGCGCGACGCCGTGGACCTGGGCTGCGGCACGGGCATCCTCGCGGTGTCGTTCGCGCGCTCGCGCCCGGACGCCGTGGTCGTGGCGACCGACCAGTCGGAGGCCGCGGTGCGCTCGGCCCGCGCCACGGCCGCGGCCGGCGGTGTGGGCGAGCGGGTGCGCGTGGTGCGCGACGACGTGGGTTCCTCGCTCGCGGAACGCAGCGCCGACGTCGTGCTGTGCAACCCGCCCTTCCACCAGGGCGCCGCCCTGAGCACGGGCGTCGCGCACCGCATGTTCGCGGCCGCGGGGCGCGTGCTGCGCCCGGGCGGCGAGCTGTGGACGGTCTACAACTCGCACCTGCGCTACCGCCCCGCGCTCGAGCGCGCGGTGGGCCCCACGACGCAGGCGGGCCGGGGCCCCAAGTTCACGGTGACGCGCAGCGTCGCCCGTTGAGAACCTGAGGGCCCCGGCCCGTCAGTCGCGTGAGGTCGAGGTCACTGGACCCCGACGACGTCCACCACGAAGACCAGCGTGTCCGTGCCGCCGATGCCCGCCTGCGGGACGCCGCGCATGCCGTAGCCGTGCTCCGGCGGGATCGAGAGCAGGACGCGCGATCCGACGTTCTGGCCCACGAGGCCCTTGTCCCAGCCGCCGATGACCGCGCCGGTCCCGATGGGGAACGAGATGGTCTGGCCGCGGTCGTACGAGGTGTCGAAGATGTCGCCGTCCCAGACCTGACCCAGGTAGTTCACGACGATGGTGCGGCCTGCGGTGACGACCGGGCCGCTGCCCTCCTCGAGGACCTGGACCTGGAGGCCGGCGGGGGCGCCGCCCTCGGGGAACGTCAGGACGGGCTTGTCGCCGAACGTGCCGGACGCGGTGGGGAGCTGCGTGCTCATGGTGCTACCTCTCGGTGGGAGTGCAGGGTTTCGAGAACAAGCCTAAGCGTCGCGCCTCACCGGCGGGCCCGGCTCGCCCGTCCCGCGTGCCCGACGACGGAGCGCACCGCGCGCTCCCGGGTGCGCTCCGCCGTCGGGCACCGC
>NZ_JBHXBO010000336.1:0-3558 GCF_042726775.1 Oerskovia sp. NPDC060287 | reverse complement strand
GTGTGGTGCGCCATCAGGGACTTGAACCCCGAACCCGCTGATTAAGAGTCAGCTGCTCTGCCAATTGAGCTAATGGCGCGCTGGTACTGCTGGGTGGTGCGGTGCTGCTGGTCGAACGTCACGACGGCCCTGTCTCCGGGACCGTGATCGTGGTGCGCCATCATGGACTCGAACCATGAACCCGCTGATTAAGAGTCAGCTGCTCTGCCAATTGAGCTAATGGCGCGCGAGAAGAAACACTACTGAACAGGCCCGGTAGAGACAAATCAGGAGGCCGGGCGGGCCTGTGACCTGCGCGACAACCGCCTGCGCACACGGTTCGCCCGGCCTCTTCTCGCCGGCGGACCTACAGGTACAGGCCGGTCTTGCCGTCGCTCTCCTCGGGCTGCGAGACGGCACTGACGTCCTTCTCGCGCAGCAGCACGTAGCTCTTGCCGCCCAGCTCGACCTCGGCGCGCTCCTCGGGGTCGAACAGCACGCGGTCCCCGCGGCTCACGTGCCGGACGTTCTCGCCCGTCGCGACGACCTGCGCCCACGCGAGGCGCTTGGGCCCCACGGCGGTGGCCGGGATCACGAGCCCCGCGGACGACTGCCGCTCGGACGCGTCGACCTCGGGCAGGACGAGGAGACGGTCGTGCAGCATGCGCAGCGGGAGTCGCTCGGGCGCGGTGGCCGACGGCGTCGCGCGGCTCGCGGAGGCGGCCTTCCGGGGGGCGGGGGTCGGGGTGTCGTTCGTGCTCGGGGTCGTCTTGCTCACGACCCCCACGCTACCCGTGTCCTCTAGGCTCGGAGGGAACCGTGAACGCTTCCCGAGGAGTCCCATGAGCACGCGCCTTGCCGTCGGAGACGACGCCCCCGACTTCACCCTCCCGACCGCCGACGGCGGCTCCGTGACGCTCTCCGAGCTGCGCGGCAGCTCCGTGATCGTCTACTTCTACCCGGCCGCGTCGACGCCGGGCTGCACCAAGGAGGCGTGCGACTTCCGCGACTCGCTCGCCTCGCTCCAGGGGGCGGGCTACAAGGTCGTCGGCATCTCGCCGGACCCGCTGCCCAAGCTCGTGAAGTTCGCCGAGGAGGAGCTGCTGACGTTCCCCCTCGCGTCCGACGAGTCCAAGGCGACGCTCGAGGCCTACGGCGCCTGGGGCGAGAAGAAGCTCTACGGCAAGACCGTGACGGGCGTGATCCGCTCGACGGTCGTCGTCGACCCCGAGGGCAAGGTCGCGCTCGCACAGTACAACGTCAAGGCCACGGGCCACGTCGCCAAGCTGCGCCGTGACCTGGGGATCGACCCCAAGAAGTAGGCCGCCCGTCGGTGGGCGGGGGCTCGGCGCAGGGCGCCGAGCGCCCCGGGCGCAGACCGCGCCGCACCCGGCGAGCCCACGAACGACGCACCCCTCGCGCGCCCGTAGACTGTGCGGGCGCGCGAGTGGCGTAATTGGCAGCCGCGCCAGGTTTAGGTCCTGGTGTCTTCGGACGTGCGGGTTCGAGTCCCGCCTCGCGCACCACGTCGGTGCAGGTCAGCCGACCGGAACGTCGGACGCCCCTGGCACCAGGCCCGGCTCGGGGTCACCACAGCCGGACTCGTCCGGGTGGTCCCAGGCCTTCACGGGCACGGCGTCCCCGGCACAGCCGACGAGCGAACGCTCACCGAGCGGCTCCTCGAGCTCGACCGTCACGAGCCGCACCCCGAAGTCCTCGCTGCACGTGCCCGTGGTGCGGAGCACGAACGCCCGGACCTCGACGCTCTCCGCGCCCTCCTCGACCTCGATGCCGTCGTCGTCGGTGCAGGTGCTCCCACCGGCGTAGACCCCCAGGTCGAGCGACGTGCCCTCCTCGGACACCAGGATCCACTCGACCCGCTGCCGTTCGGGCGTGCCTGCGCCGCACGCGACGAGCATCCCGGTGCCGACCGCGCACACGAGAGCCCCGGCGAGCACCCGACCGGTCACCCCCGGTCTCCTCCGCGACGGTGGGCCCTCAGCTCCTGCCGATCCGGTCATGTGCGGGACCCTACCCTCCTGCCGGGCGCGAGGTCCCGCCCGTCGACCGCCGCGTCGTCCTACCCTGGAAGCAGGTCCCGAGGAGGCGATCCGACGTGCCGAACGGTCACAGGGCTCAAGCGACCACCGCGCGCGACGTCGCGGCAGCGATGTCGGCGATCGACCGACGTCGCTTCCTGCCCCGCAACCAGCGGCCCTACGCGCGCGACGACCGGCCGCTGCCGATCGGCCACGGCCAGACCAACTCGCAGCCACGGACGGTCGCCGACACGCTCCGCCTCCTCCAGGTGCCGCGCGGGGCGCGCGTCCTGGACGTCGGGTCGGGCTCGGGGTGGACGACCGCGCTGCTGGCCCACCTCGTCGGACCGGCCGGCAGCGTCGTCGGGGTCGAGATCGACCCGGACCTCGCGGAGTGGGGGGCGTCCAACCTCGCGAGCTACCCCATGTCCTGGGCGCGGATCGAGGTCGCGGAGCCGGGAGTCCTGGGACGTCCCACGATGGGCGGCTACGACCGCATCCTCGTGTCGGCGGCAGCGCAGGTCCTGCCGCAGGAGCTGGTCGACCAGGTCGCGATCGGCGGGCGCCTCGTGATCCCCGTGCAGCACGTGCTGGTGCTGGTCGAGCAGCACCTGACGGGCACCGTGACGAGCCGGCACGGCACCTACAGCTTCGTCCCGCTCATCGGTTCCTGACCGTCGGGTCGTCCACGACTGCGGCCCCCGGCGCAGCGGCACGCCAGCGGGCCGCCGTGAAGTGGATGCGGCACCGCGCCTGGTAGGTCTCGAGTCCGCCGACGTGCTCCGCGCCCGCGGTCAGGGCGTCCCCGTCCGCGGTGGCCACGACGCGCTCGTGGAAGGGGGCGTCCTCCCCGCAGACGGTGCAGACGGCCGTGAGCCTGTCGGCGCGCTCGGCGAGCGCCCCCAGGGCCGGGATGGGCTCGAACGGCCGGCCGTCGAACGTGACGTCGAGACCCGCGACGATCATCACGAGGCCGCTGTCAGCGCCACGCTGCACGACGTCGAGGAGCTCCGGTCCGAAGAACTGGGCCTCGTCGACCGCCACGAGCTCGATCGACGGGTCGACACGGTCAAGGATCTCGGGCGCCGACGACGCAGGACGCGACGGGACGTCCAGACCGGAGTGCGAGCTGACGATGCCCTGGCCGCGCCGGTCGTCGAGCTCGTGGTGCACGACCTCGACGCGACGTCCCGCGATCTGAGCCCGACGAACACGCCGCAGCAGCTCCTCGGTCTTGCCCGCGAACATGGGCCCGCTGATGACCTCGACACGTCCCCGCCTCACGTCGTCCACGGGGCCAGTACAGCACCGGCGGCCGGCACGGGCCTGTCGAAGGTCAGGCGCCTGCTTCCCGCTCGCCGCGAAGCAAGTACGGCCCGTCCCCGTCGTGCCACTCGTGGTGGGGCCGCAGCCACTCACGGAAGACGGCGAGGTCCGCGGGCCGCCAGCCTCGGAGTCGGGCAGCATGCCCGACGCCGTAGACCGGCACCCGCGGGTCCCTCGCCGTCACGTGTCCTTCAGCAGGTCAGGAGTCGTCGCG
>NZ_JBHXBO010000335.1:0-3569 GCF_042726775.1 Oerskovia sp. NPDC060287 | reverse complement strand
GCCTGGAGGTCGTCGCGCGACTTGCTGGTCGCGCGGACCTCGTCGCCCGTGATCTGCGTCTTGACGCCCTTGGGCCCCTCTTCGCGGATGATCTTGGTGATCTTCTTGGCGTTCTCGCCGGCGAGGCCCTCCTTGAGCACGCCCTCGAGGCGGTACTCCTTGCCCGACAGCTTGGGCTCCTTGTCGTCCGTGTCGAACGCCTTGAGCGAGATCCCGCGCTTGATGAGCTTGGTCTGGAAGACGTCGAGGATCGCGAGCACGCGCTCCTCGGAGTTGGCGATCATGACGATCTTCTCGCCGCTCCAGGCGATCGAGGCGCCGACGTTCTTGAAGTCGTAGCGCGTCTGGATCTCCTTGACGGCCTGGTTGAGGGCGTTGTCGACCTCCTGGCGGTCGACCTTGCTGACGATGTCCATCGATGAATCGGCCACGGTGCTCTCCTGACGAGGTAGGTGGATTGGTCTGGGGTCCACGGTAGTGGGCGGGCGGCGCGGATGCCGCCCCGGGCTGCGCGGTGTCGGCGCAGGCAGGCGTCAGCGCGTCGCGGCCAGGCGGGACGCACGCATGGCGCGCAGGCCGTCGACGCTCAGGACGACGAGCGCGAGCCAGACGAGCGAGAAGCCTGCCCACCGCGCGGGCGGCATGGGCTCGTGGAACACGAGGAGCCCGACGAGGAGCTGGAGCACGGGCGCGAGGTACTGGAGCATGCCCACGAGGCTCAGCGGCAGACGGCGGGCGGCCGCGCCGAAGAGCAGCAAGGGCAGGGCCGTGACGATCCCGCTCGAGGCCAGCAGGAGCGCGTGGCCCGTGCCCTCGGTGCCGAACGTCCCGACCCCCGTCGCGCCCAGGAAGACCAGGTAGCCGAGCGCCACGGGGAACAGCAGGGTGGTCTCGACCGCGAGTCCCGGGAGGGCCTCGACGTCGCGCCCGACCCGGTTCTTGACGAGCCCGTACAGCCCGAACGAGATCGCGAGGGTCAGCGCGATCCAGGGCAGGCGGCCCAGGCCGATCGTGAGGATGATCACGGCCGACGCCCCGATCCCCAGGGCGACCCACTGCGCGGGCCGCAGCCGTTCCTTGAGCACGAGGACAGCGAGCAGCACCGTGACGAGCGGGTTGATGAAGTAGCCGAGCGCGGCGTCGAGCACGTGGCCGGACAGCACGCCGTAGACGTAGACGGCCCAGTTCGTGGCGACCAGGACGGCCGCGATCGCGAGCAGCCCGACGGTCCGGCGCACCCGGAACACCGCCCGGTAGGCGGGCAGCTTGCGCATCACGAGCAGCAGGAGCAGGCAGAAGAGCAGGCTCCAGACCACGCGGTGGGCGATGATCTCGAGCGGCCCGGCGGGCTGGAGCAGGGGGAAGAACAGGGGCATCGCGCCCCACAGGAAGTACGCGCTCGCGCCGAGGACCACGCCCAGGCGATCGATCGGGGCGGGGCCCGCCTGGGTGCCCGGACGGGACGCGTCCGGTGGTGCGGAGAGGTCGTTCACGGGGTGCTGGGGGGCCTGGCTCACGGTCCACTGTAAGCGTGGGCGGGGTGCGCGCGCGGGGTCGATTTTTCACCAGGGCCCGATCCGCTGTACTGTTGCCACGCTCCCGCAGTTCGGAAGCGTCCTCTGGTTGCGCCTCGGCGCGGCCCGGTCGCTACCGTGTGGCGAGAGTGCACAACCGAACATGGCAGGTTGCCCGAGCGGCCAAAGGGATCTGACTGTAAATCAGACGGCACAGCCTTCGTGGGTTCGAATCCCTCACCTGCCACGCACCTGAACGAGGCGTCACCCCCTGGGTGGCGCCTCGTTCGCGTTGTCGGAGGTACGGGGCGGTCGGTCCGGCGGGTGTCGCGGTCCGGCAGGGAGCGGGGGGCACGCTCCCCGCCCGACGTCGGAGCTCGTCTCGGTCTATCGGCCGGCGGGTCGTGCGGTCGGCGTGGGGGTGAAGTCCTGACATGTCCGACGCGTGCCAGGTGTCGCGCGGGCCCCGGGGCGCACGGCCCTCAGGTCGAGAAATCGGCCTGATCACTGGGTTTCCGGGTGGTCGCAGAGGTCGATTTCGCACCACGGCAGAACCCGTGTAATCTTTTCACCGCTGCCCCGATAGCTCAGTCGGCAGAGCGTCTCCATGGTAAGGAGAAGGTCAAGGGTTCGATTCCCTTTCGGGGCTCTGTGAAGTGACGCGGGGTCGTCTCGCTGGAATACTAGCGACACGACCCCGCGTTCATCACGCGGCGGGGTAGCTCAGTTGGTCAGAGCGCACGGCTCATAATCGTGAGGTCGCGGGTTCGAGCCCCGCCCCCGCTACCACTTCCTGACATCACACCGTACGGCGGCCGGCGCCGTGCGGCCTAGCAAGCACGTAGCGCCCTCCGGAGGCGCGAGAGGTGGCACTACCGTGGCAAGCAAGAGCTCAGACGTTCGCCCGAAGATCACGCTCGCATGCGTGGACTGCAAGGAGCGCAACTACATCACGAAGAAGAACCGCCGCAACGACCCCGACCGTCTCGAGCTGGCGAAGTTCTGCCCGCGTTGCGGCAAGCACACCGCTCACCGCGAGACCCGCTGATCCAGCGGCTCCTCTGAGCAGCACCGACACGCATGGCGATCAACGCTGACTACGCCGGTCGTGAGTACCCGGCCACCGCCCCGTACTCCGTAGGCCGCGAGAAGATCCGCGAGTTCGCCAGCGCCGTCGGTTCGACCCACCCCGCGCACCACGATGTGGTCACAGCGCGGGGTTTGGGCTATCCGGACCTGATCGCGCCGCCCACCTTCGCGGTGGTCGTCGCGCAGCGGGCCGAGGCCCCGTTCATCCAGGACCCTGAGGCCGGCGTCGACTTCACGCGGGTCGTCCACGCGGACGAGCGGTTCGTGCACCACCGACCCATCGTCGCCGGCGACGAGCTGGTGACGGTCCTGCACGTCGACTCGATCACGCAGCGGGCGGGCATCTCGATGGTCACCACGCGCGCCGAGATCGGCGCCCTGGCGGCCGACGGCTCCGGAACCGTCGAGCCCGTCGCGACCGTCACGTCCAGCCTCGTCGTCCGCGGGGAGGACGCATGACCGAGCACACGGCTTCCCCGGTGAGCACCACGCGACCGGACCTCTCCGCTCTCGCGGTCGGTGACGTCGTCGGGACGCGGGAGATCGCTGTCGACCGCGCACGCCTCGTCCGGTACGCCGGCGCGAGCGGCGACTTCAACCCGATCCACTGGAACGACACCTTCGCCCAGAGCGTGGACCTGCCCGGCGTGATCGCGCACGGCATGTTCACCATGGGTGCGGCGGTGACCCTCGTCGAGGACTGGGCCGGGGACCCGGGGGCGGTCGTCGACTACCAGACCCGCTTCACGCGCCCCGTGCCCGTGCCGAACCCGGGCGAGGCGATCATCTCGGTGTCCGGCACGATCGGCGCGATCGACCCCGAGGCCCGCACGGTCCGCGTCGACCTCACCGTCACGTTCGAGGGCGCCAAGGTGCTCATGAAGTCGCAGGCCCTCGTCCGTCTCTGAGAGCCGGACACGTGAGGGTGTCCGGGCTGAGCCACGGCAGGTCGAGCCCGTCGAAGCC
>NZ_JBHXBO010000334.1:0-3626 GCF_042726775.1 Oerskovia sp. NPDC060287 | reverse complement strand
GATCGGGGGCATCTACTCACTTCTCGGCGGGCCTGAGCCCTGAGCGTCAGGTCAGACGACCCGGCGGACCTGGCTCGGCCGCGACTCGTTCCACAGCCGGTCGAGCGCGGTGACCACGTAGGTGTAGCGGCGTCCGGTGAGCGCGGTCTCGTCCACCCAGTCCTGCACGACGTGCCCGGAGGTGCGGACGGTCGCGACGAGGTTGGCCGCGTCCTCGATGTCGATGTGGCGGGCCTCGCCCTCGACCCGGTAGATCGCGAAGGCCGTGGCCCGGGTCCGCTGCGGCCCGGTGTCGTTCCAGTGCAGCCGGACGCCCTCGGGGACTCTCCGGGCGTTGGCGAGGACCGGGACGCGCAGCGGTGAGACCCCGAGCCGGGGCATCGCGGGCACGAGCGCGGGGTGACGGTAGTGCTCCTCGAGCACCCGGGTCATGGAGCCCTGCGGGTCGGCGGGGACGTGCTTGGCCGAGAAGTAGACGTTGCCCAGCACGGGCGCGACCTCGGCGTCGACCTGCTGCGTGAAGGTCAGGTGGTTCGACATCTCGGCCGGGTCGGTGAAGACGCCCGACGTGACCTTGTAGAGCGCCTCGCCCACGAAGAGCTGCGTGCCGGACTGCGCCGCGACCTCGGCCCACCACGGCACGAGCTGCGCGTAGTCCGCGACGGCGAGCCCGATCTGCCAGTAGATCTGCGGGTTGATGTAGTCGAGCCAGCCCTCGGTGACCCATCTGCGCGTGTCGGCGAACTGCATGTCGTAGGACTGCGAGCCGCTCGTGGCCGAGCCGCGAGGGTCGGTCGAGACGTTCCGCCAGATCCCGAACGGGCTGATCCCGAACTTGACCCACGGCTTGGTCGCCTTGATGCGCTGCGAGATCGACTGCACGAACGTGTCGACGTTGTGGCGGCGCCAGTCCTCGACTGTCGCGAAGCCCGCGCCGTGCGTCGCGTAGGTCTGGGCGTCGGGGATGGTCTGCCCCGCGACCGCGTAGGGGTAGAAGTAGTCGTCGAAGTGCACGCCGTCGAGGTCGTAGTTCTCGACCGAGTGCAGGATCGCGCGCTGGATGTGCTCCTGGGCCTCGGGCAGGCCCGGGTCGAAGTAGAGCTTGCCGCCGTAGGCCCACACCCACTCGGGGTGCTGGCGGGCAGGGTGCTCGGGGACGAGCTGGGCGGGGTCGGCCTGCATCGAGACGCGGTACGGGTTGTACCAGGCGTGGATCTCGATGTTGCGCTTGTGCGACTCCTCGACGACGAACGCGAGCGGGTCGTAGCCGGGGTCCTTGCCCTGGGTCCCCGTCAGGTACTGCGACCACGGCTCGTAGGGGCTGGGCCAGAACGCGTCGGCCGTGGGCCTGACCTGCACGAACACGGCGTTGAGCCGGTACTGCTCGGCGACGTCGAGCCAGTGCAGGTACTCGGCCTTCTGCTGTTCCGCGCTCAGGCCCGCGGCCGAGGGCCAGTCGATGTTGACGACGCTCGAGATCCACATGGCGCGCAGCTCGCGCTTGCGCGGCACCGGGCCCGACGGCGCCGCTCCCGTCGTCGGGTCCGGTGCGGCCGCGGCCGCGGCGGGGGAGAAGGAGCCGATCGTCACGCTCAGCGTGCTGGCCGCGATGCCCGCGGTCGCGAGCGTGAGGAATCCGCGGCGCCCGAGGCCGGTGTCCTCGGTCGAGGGGGTGGTGGGAGCGGGGGCGACCGCCGTGGGGTCGCTCGGGTGGTGCGTCATGTCCATGCCTCCGTTGGTACGGGTCAGATGCATGGAAGAGAATTTCATAGTTCTTACTAATTGTGAAGGATTGCGCCATCCGTGGAGACGTGTCGCGCGGCGGCATCTGCTCGGCCGAGAACGAGGTTGCGTTCGCCAGCGGGCGAGAGTGACCGCAACCTCGTCCTCGAGGCCGCCCGTGCCTGCTGACGATCGAGGAGTCCGTCGCCGGAGTGTCGCCGCTCTATGTATTCGTGACGAGAGTATGTTCCTCGGCATGGCATCCAGACCGCTCCAGGAACCCGCGTTCCTCATCCTGTCCGCGCTCGCCGCGGGACCGCTGCACGGCTACGGCATCGCCAAGGACGTCGAGGCCAGCTCGGACGGCCGCATCACGCTGCGCGTCGGGACGCTCTACGGCGCGATCGACCGGCTCGCCGCGGCCGGGCTCGTCGAGGTCGACCACGAGGAGGTCGTCGACTCGCGGCTGCGCCGGTACTACCGGCTCACGGCCGAGGGCGGGGCACGGCTCGAGGCCGAGGCGCTCCGAGCCGAGGCCCAGGCGCGCCGTGCCCTGGAACGGCTGGGCGCCCGCGGGAAGTCCCGAGCGAGCGCACCCGGACGCGCGACGGGAGCTGCGCCGTCGGGCCTGGGCGCCGGGCCGGTGCCCGCGTGAGCGCCGCCGCCCCCGACACCGCGGGTCACGCCGACGAGCCGCTGCCTGTCGCGCCCGTGCTCGTCCGCGACTACCGGCGGCTCGTTCGCCTCTTCCCCTTCACGTACCGGCGCGAGCACGGGGCCGAGATGCTCGGCCACCTGCTCGACGGAGCCCGCCCGGGGCAGTCTCGCCCGACGTCGGCCGAGCGTCGCGACCTGCTGCGCGCTGCGGCGAGGGAGTGGCTGCTCGCCCCGCTGGGCGCGACGGCTCGGGAACGGCGCGCTGCGACAGGCTTGCTGTTCGTGCTGCTTCCTGCAGTTCTCGTGATCCCCGCGGCCAGGGCGATCGCCTATGCGTCGTTGCTCCTCGGTGGCGGCGCCGTCGTGGGTGACGAGGACACGTTGCTCGCGTACACCTTGTCGTCCGTCCCGACCGTGGCGATGTGGGTGATCTGGTGCGCAGGCATTGTCGCCTTGCTCGGCGGGCTGGCTCGCACGGGGCGCGTCCTGGTCGGGGCCGCGGCCGTGGCGGGGATCGCCACGGTCTCAGCGCTCGTCATGGCCGGCAGCGAGCACACCGCCTACCTCGAGCTCGGATGGGTGCTCGGACTGGTCGCGCACGTGGTGGTCGTCGCGGAGCACGCCCGTTGTCGGACCCCTGGGCACGGCTGGCGCCGCGCCGTCGGCACGGCTTGGTGCATGGCGCTCGCCCTCGGTGGCTACGTCACGGTGATGTCCGGGGACATGAGGTTCGGGACCCCCTGGTGGTCCAGCGCGGGGCCGAGCACGTTGGGCGATGCGACTGTCGCCCTGGCCGTCGCCGTCGTGCTGGGGGCTGGGGCTCTGTGGTCGCGCACCCGGCAGTCGGTGCCTGTGCTCCTGGGGGTCGCAGTCGGTGTCGGGCTGGGACGGTCGGACATCTTCTGGTCAGGGAACCGGAACATCGGGACGGAGGACCTCGGCAACATCCTTGCGCTCCTCGCATGCTCTCTCGCTGCGATGATCGCTGCTCGATGGTTCGCGAACCGACTCGACGAGCTCGCCGGGGCGCGGGCGGCGCACCACGAGCTCCTGGGCGCCACGACCGGGGTCTTTGGGGCACGCGGCGACCTGACAGCGTCCTGAAGCGTCCCCGCGTCTGAGTCGTGTCGGATTGCCCACGTCGTGCCGAGAAGTGGTGGGTTGTGGGCGGGAACGGGGCGAAAAGGGGGGGCAAAAAAAAAGAACGGTTGGGGGGGGGCAACCCCACGCGCGGGGCGGGCGGCGCA
>NZ_JBHXBO010000333.1:0-3633 GCF_042726775.1 Oerskovia sp. NPDC060287 | reverse complement strand
AGCATGCGGTTGGCGTTCGGATCCGCGGGTTTTCGAACGCCAACCGCATGCTCGGCACCGAAGCGGCACCAGGACAACGTCAGCCCTTGAACCGCAGCTCCACGCGACGGTTCTCGGCCCGCGCCGGCCCCGGGTCGTCGCCCACCTCGGGCGTCTTGAGCTGCGTCTCGCCGAAGCCCTGGACGTCGAGCACCAGGTCGGGCCTCGATGCGGCGACCGCGGCCCCCACAGCCTGGGCCCTCCGCAGCGACAGGTCGAGGTTGTGCACGTCGTCGCCCACCGAGTCGGTGTGACCGTGGACCGAGAGGGTCGCGCCGTCGGGCACGTTCGCGACGAGCCCGGCGACGGCCGCCGCCGCTGCGGGGGACACCTCCGCGCCGTCGACCTCGAACAGGATGTCCGAGGTCAGGGTGATGACGGTCTCCTCACCCTGGGTCTCGACGGTGTCGATCGTCTGGACGCTGCCCTCGAGCGTGAAGCGTGAGATCGACGCGGCGATCTGCTCGGCGGTCGGCTCGGGCAGGGTCGTGATGTCGAACTCGACCGGTGCGTCGACGGTCGCGGACGCGGGGAGCGTGCCGAGCAGCAGCGCGGTGACCGTGAGGCCGAGCACGGCGCGTGCGGGCCTCATCGCGTCACCGGGATGTTCTCGAACGTGGGCCACGAGTCGACGACGCTCACGTCGAGCGTCGCGACGTCGTCCTCGATGCCTGCGAAGATGCCGGTCCAGCGGACGGACTCGCCGCCGACCGCGGTGGTCGTGAAGATGCTCGACCCCATCTCGTCGTAGTTCTCGTCGACGAGCTGGACGTACTTCTTGAGGTTCTCGCGGTCGACGAGCGCGGCGTCGAACGAGGTGGCGCCCGTGAGCTCGTAGACGCTGCGCTCCCCGCCGTCGTCGGCCGACCCGGTCGGTGTGAAGATCACGCGCAGCTCGGTGAGGGCGCCCCGCACGGTGAGCGACTCGATGCCCACGCGGACCGTGTCGCCGGGGCGCCCAGGGATGTCGAGCGTCGCCTCGAGGACCACGGCGTCCGGGTCGACGGGCGAGACGGTGGGCGCGGCGGCGGGCTGCGCGTTCGTGCCCGGCGCTCTCGCGGCCTGGCTCTGGGTGCCCGACGGCGCAGGCTCGCCTCCCGGGAGGAGCGAGCAGCCGGTCAGGGCGACCAGGGAGACGGCGAGCGCGGCCGCCGTGATCGTGCGGTGCGCGGAAGTGCGCATGGTGGTGCTCCGATCGAGGTGGGGATCGCCACACTGTCTCAGAGAATCGGTGACGCACCCGCATCTATCCCATGGGGAGAACTGCCCGTTGGTCCAGGGTCTGGTCGGTGCCCGCCCTCCTCAGCGGGCCCTCCTTGCCGCACACCCCGGCGCCCATCTCAGCAGGCCCTCCTTGCTGCACACCCCGGCCAGGCCGCGAGAACGAGGTTCCGCCCAGTCGAGCACGAGGTTGCGGTCGGAATCCGCCGGACAGCGATCGCAACCTCGTGCTCGGCACCACGGGGCACCACGAAGCGCCCGGAGGCTCAGACCGCGATCCGCGCCCTGGCCCACGACGAGAACCGGTCCACGACCCACACCAGCACGAGAACCATGAGGATGTAGGTCAGCATCTCGTCGAACCGGAACAGCTTGATCGACTTGTTGATGAGGAACCCGATCCCGCCCGCGCCCACGAGCCCGAGCACGAGCGAGGACCGCACGTTGACGTCGAACCGGTAGAGCAGCAGGCCCAGGAACTGCGGCACGACCGCGGGCAGCACCGCGTGCGTGACGACCTGGGTCCGGCCCGCGCCGTTGGTGCGCAGCGCGTCGGCGGGCCCGGGGTCGATCTCCTCCATGGCCTCGGCCCACAGCTTGCCCATGACGCCCGTGTTGTGGACGACGAGCGCGAGCACCCCCGCGAAGGGCCCGAGCCCCACGGCGGTCACGAAGATCAGCGCGAACACGACGTCGGGCACGGCGCGGAAGAACGACAGGATCGCGCGCGAGCCCTGGTACCAGAACGACCCGGGGGTGCTGCCGCGAGCCGCGAGCACCGCGAGGAGCAACGACAACGGGATGGACAGCGTGGTCCCGAGGAGCCCGATCCACAGCGTCACGAGCGTGGCCTGGAGCCCGGGAGCCACGACGGTCGACCAGTCGAGG
Organism: Oerskovia sp. NPDC060287; assembly: GCF_042726775.1. NCBI lineage: Bacteria > Bacillati > Actinomycetota > Actinomycetes > Micrococcales > Cellulomonadaceae > Oerskovia > Oerskovia sp. NPDC060287. The sequence continues at coordinate 1,485 of NZ_JBHXBO010000333.1, read as the reverse complement.
TCGGGCGGGAACGCCTCGCCGACGAACCGGGCCATGCCCTCCCAGCCGCCCACGAGCGCGCTGATCGAGAAGCCCGTGCCCTGCCAGGCGAGGACGTGCAGCCCGAGCAGCACGGCCCCGGCGGTGACCCAGGTCGTGACCTGCCGGCCCGAACGGTGGGCCGTGGGCACGACGACGTGCTCGAGCCGCTCGCGCGAGGGGCCGTCGGTGCGGTCGCGGGCAGCGCCGCGGGGCGGTCGGGGCGCGTGCGAGGGGGCGGTGGTGGTCATGCGGGGATCCTCGTTCCGGCGGTCAGGCCGTCAGTCGTCGGGGCGGCGGTGTCCGCCGCGTACAGGTGCTCGACGGCGTCACGCGTCACGGCGTCGGGCGCACCGTTGAGCCGCTCGCGTCCGGCGACCATCCCGACGAGGCGGTCGGCGTGCTCGCGTGCGAGCTCGGGGTCGTGGAGCACCGCGACGACCGCCAGGCCCTCGTCGTGCGCGAGGGTCGCGAGGAGCTCCATGACCTGGGTCGAGGCCGCGGGGTCGAGAGCCGACGTCGGCTCGTCGGCGAGCAGCACGCTCGCCCGCTGGCACAGGGCCCGGGCGACGGCCACGCGCTGCTGCTGACCGCCCGAGAGCTGGCCGACCCGGTCGAGCGCTCGGTCCGCGAGGCCGACCCGCTCGAGGCACAGCATGGCCTCGGCGCGCAGCTCGCGGGGGAAGAGCGACGCGAGGAGCGACTGCCGCAGGGGCAGGCGTCCGAGGGCCCCGGCGCACACGTTGTCGAGCACCGTGCGCCGCCGCACGAGGTTCACCTGCTGGAAGATCATGGCGACCCGTCGTCGGGCCTCGTGCTGGTCCGCGGCGGACGTCCTGTGATGAGGGTGCACCTGCTCGCCGTCGACCCACACCTCGCCCGAGGTCACGGGCGCGAGCCCGATCACGGACTTGAGCGTGGTCGACTTGCCGCACCCGTTCGCGCCGAGGATCGCGACGAGCTCGCCCGCGGCGACGTCGAGGTCCATGCCGTCGACCGCGCTGCGCAGCACGTTCTCGCCGCCCTCGGACCGGGTGCTGAACTGGACCCGCAGGTCCCGGACGTGCAGACCGGGCGAGCGGACGCCGTCGGGCAGGTGCAGCACGCCCCCGGCCGATCCGGGTCCGCGCGGCGAGCCCGGCTCGACCGCGCCGTGGTGTGAAGCCATCTGGAACAACTCCTTGCTGGTGCGGGACGCGAGCCCGCGGGGAGAGAGGGTGGTCGGCGGTGGTGGTCGACCGGGCGAGCTGGTGCGGGTGGAGCGCCGGGCGTGGCTGCGGCCCACCATCCGGATACGGCTCACCCTGCTCTACGGCGGGATGTTCCTCATCGCGGGCATCCTGCTGCTGTCGATCATCTACCTGCTCGCCGCCCAGGCGGAGCACGTCGGCAACGAGCTGCGGCAAGTCGTCGCTGCTCGGTGCGCACACGGGCGACCTGCCGCTCGACGGCGGGTCCGTCCTGGTC
>NZ_JBHXBO010000332.1:0-3639 GCF_042726775.1 Oerskovia sp. NPDC060287 | reverse complement strand
ATTGGCATTAACTATCAAGCACACTGTTGAGTTCTCAAGCAACCGACACGCACCGACTCCAACCCGTTTCCAGGCCTTCACTCGGGGCAACTTCTTAAACCTACCAGACCGGCTTCTTCGTTTCAAACCCGGCCGAACCGGGTCAAAACTGGAAGATCGGCTCCGTCGTCCGTCCTGGAGGCGCGAGGCGACCAGTTCAAGATCTCGGATTCCAACCCCGGGAACAGCCACTTCGCGGCGGCTCCGAGGAGCTTCGCAGTGGTGTCTGTTTCTCCCTGCCGGGCTGACTTCGAGAACATTACGGGGACGTGAACCCCCAGGTCAACCTGGCCGGAGGTGACCCCGGTCACCGCCGCTCCGGACCGTCCGCGCCCTCGCCCCGCGAGCTCCTGCGCGTCCGCCCCGACGCCCCGCCGTTCCACCAGCGCCGAGCCACGCTCACCGGTTCTCGAGCGCTCCCCGGTACCGCTCTCCCAGCTCACGCACCGCGTCGCGCAGCTCCTGGGGGCCGACCACCTCGAACGGCACGTCGAACATCCCGACCCACGCCGCGAGGCCGCGCCAGGACCACGAGCCGGCGACCAGACGGGACCTGTCCGGACCGATCGCCTCGACCACGCCCTGGTCCCCGACCCACGGCGCCAGCGCGTCTGCCCGTGCGTGCAGCACCACCTCGCCCTCGACGGGCCACCGGGGGCGCGAGAAGACGTGCGCGACGTACGTGGCGACGTCGGGCTCCTTCCCTCTTCCCTGCCTGTCGCGCCCGCGCGCCCCACCTGCCTGCGCGCCCGCGCCTGGACCGTCCCCGCTCCCCCGGCCGTCCTCCTCGCCCGCCGCGCCCCGCGCGCCGCTCCGGACCGAGCCCGCACCGACCGGCACGGCCGGCAGCGCCCGGTGCGCGAACCGGGGCCCTGTCGGGCTCCTCGGCGTCATGCGGTCGACGCGGAACGTCCGCCAGTCCTCGCGCTCGAGGTCCCACGCGACGAGGTACCAGCGGCCTCCCCACGTCACGAGGTGATGGGGTTCGACCCGCCGCGGGGGCCGGAAGGCCGCGTCGCCCGAGCCGAGCAGGGGCGAGGACCCGCCGTCGTAGTCGAAGCGCAGCACCTCGCGTGCCCGCACCGCGCTCCCCACCGCGACCAGCACGGACGGGTCCACGACCGGCCGAGCCACGTCGCGCGCGGACCGGACGGCGGTCACCTCGAGCGCGTCGATGCGCCCGCGCAGCCGCGCCGGCATGACCTGGCGGATGGTCGCGAGCGCACGCCGCGCGGGTTCCTCGATCCCACCCACCTGGGCCGTCCGGAGGGCGACCGCGACCGCGACGGCCTGCTCGTCGTCGAACAGCAGGGGCGGGAGCTCGGCGCCCGCGTCGAGGCGGTACCCGCCGTCGGGCCCCTTGGTCGCGCGCACGGGGTAGCCGAGCTCGCGCAACCGGTCGACGTCGCGCCGCACCGTGCGCGGGCTGACGTGCAACCGGTCTGCGAGGGCCTCCCCCGGCCAGTCCCGACGGGCCTGGAGCAGGGAGAGCAGGGCGAGGAGGCGGGCCGAGGTCTCGAGCATGCTCCCAGCGTCGCACGAAGTAGCGGACAGAACCTGACCTCTACCCCCGACACGATGGAGGTATCACCCACTCCTGGAGGACACCGTGATCCACACCCGCTCCCTCACGAAGGACTTCGTCGTGAGCCGCCACGAGACCGTGCACGCCGTGCGCGGCATCTCGCTCGACATCGAGCCGGGCGAGCTCGTCGCCGTCCTGGGCCCCAACGGGGCCGGCAAGACCACGACCCTGCGCATGCTGACGACGCTCATCGCGCCCACCTCGGGCAGCGCGACCGTCGCGGGGTACGACGTCGTCGCGCACCCCGCGCAGGTCCGTCACCACATCGGGTACGTCGGGCAGGGCAACGCCGCGGGCCACAACCAGCGGGCCGTCGACGAGCTCGTGACGCAGGGCGTCGTCTACGGCCTCGACCGCCGGTCGGCCCGGCGCCGCGCCGACGAGCTGTTCGAGGCGCTCGACCTGACCGCGCTGCGCACCCGCAAGGTCGCGGACCTCTCGGGCGGGCAGCGACGCCGGCTCGACGTCGCGATGGGCCTGGTCCACGCACCCTCGCTCCTGTTCCTGGACGAGCCCTCGACCGGCCTCGACCCGCACAACCGCGCCAACCTGTGGGAGCACGTCCTGCGCATGCGCGCCGACGCGCTCGCGTCGACGGGCGAGCCCATGACGATCGTCCTGACGACGCACTACCTCGACGAGGCCGACACCATGGCCGAGCGCGTCGTCGTCGTCGACCACGGCGAGGTCATCGCGGACGACACCGCGGAAGCGCTCAAGACGGACCTCGCCGGGGACCGCGTGGTCCTCGAGACCGCCGGGCCCGACGACGGCGCTCGCCTCGCACAGCTCGTCTCCCGGGCCGACGGCGTCCGGGAGGTCGGGACCGACGAGACCTCGACCGGCGGCACGCAGGTCACCGCGCGCGTCACGGACGGCCCCGCGCTGCTCCCGGCGCTGCTGCGCGCGGCCGACCACGCGGGCGTCCCGGTCGCCACGGCCCAGGTCCACCGCCCGACGCTCGACGACGTGTTCCTCGCCCTGACGGGACGCAGCCTGCGCGAGCCGGGCACCACTGACCACGCCACCGCACGGACCATCGAGGGCGCCGCGCTCTCCGGGAAGGACGCAGCATGAGCACCGTCGACACCACCACCTCCGCCGCCGGCCGTGGTGCGCCCACGGGCACGCGCCACGGTGCCGGCCCGAAGGCTGGACGTCCCGGCACCCGCCCCGGGGGCCCGGTCGCCCGCCTGGCCCGGGACACGAGCATCGTCCTGGTCCGCGAGCTGCGCCCGCTGCTCCACGACCCGTTCTCGGTCGTGTTCGGCCTGGTGCAGCCGCTCGTGTTCCTCGCACTGTTCGGCCCCCTGCTCGTCGGCACGCTCAGCGGGCAGGACGGGGGTGCGGCCGGGACGCTGGGCGGCAACGTCTGGCAGTGGTTCGTGCCGTCGATCCTCGTGATGACCACGCTGTTCGGCACCTCGACCACGGGCGCCAACCTCCAGCAGGAGCTCAACACCGGGGCGCACGAGCGCATGCTCGTCTCCCCGTTGTCCCGCCCGTCGCTGCTCGTGGGGCGCGCGCTCAAGGAGATGGTGCCGATCGCGGCGCAGTCGGTCGTGGTCGTGCTCGTGATGCTGCCGTTCGGGTTCGAGCTCTACCCCGTCGGCGCGGTGCTCGGGCTGCTCATGCTCGCGGTCTTCGGCGTCGGCATCGGGTCGCTCAGCTACGCCCTGGCCCTCGCGGTGCGCAAGCAGGAGTGGATGTTCTGGCTCGTGCAGCAGACGCTGCTCTTCCCGCTCATGATCCTGTCCGGGATGCTGCTGCCCCTCGAGACCGGGCCGGGGTGGATGCGCGCCGCTGCCCACCTCAACCCCCTGACCTACCTGGTCGACGCCGAGCGCTCGCTGTTCGCGGGCGACCTGACCTCGTCGGCCGCCGCCTGGGGATGGGTGGCCGCGGTGGTGACCGCCGCCGTCGGGCTGGCCGTGGGGATCCGGACCATGGTGCGCAGCACGGACTGACGCCGCACCAGGTTCCCGGGACGGAGAAGGGGTGGCACGCCCGCGGGC
>NZ_JBHXBO010000331.1:0-3718 GCF_042726775.1 Oerskovia sp. NPDC060287 | reverse complement strand
GCCCCTGGATCGCGCGATCCAGGGGCATCTGCTCACTTCTCGGTGAGGGTGTGCGCTCACGAGCGTGACACGCGGTAGTTCGTTCTGACGAGTAGTGCGGTTCGCGTAGTAGTGTCTGCCGCACAGGAGCCGGTCGAGCAGGGAGTCAGGGTGGACACCACACAGCTGTTGAAGGGCGTCCTCGACGCGGCGGTCCTCGCCGTGGTCGCGGACGAGGACGGGTACGGGTACGACGTCGTGCGCCGCCTGCGAGCCGCGGGGCTCGTCGAGGTGGGTGACGCGTCGGTGTACGGCACGCTGCGCCGCCTGTACTCGGGCGGGATGCTCACGAGCTACGTGGTCCCCTCCGACGAGGGCCCGCACCGCAAGTACTACGGCATCAACGCGCAGGGGCGGGCCGTGCTCGACACCCAGCGCAAGGAGTGGCAGGAGTTCTCCGGCACGCTGACCGGCCTCCTCGGGACCTCGGAAGGAGCCGCGTGATGTCCACGACCATGAGCCCTGAGGACGTGATCCTCGACCAGGTCCACCGCTACGCCGCGGAAGTCCGCGCGCACCTCGCGGACCTGTCGCCCGAGCAGGTCGACGACCTCACCGACGGCCTCGAGGCGGATCTCGCGGAGGCGCTCGCCGACATGCCGGGCGCGTTGCGGCCGCGCCAGGAGGGAAGCGAGGTGCCCGACGGCGGAGCGACCTCGTTCCTCGACGTCGCCGCACGCTTCGGTCCGGCCGCCGCGTACGCCGCCGAGCTCCGGTCGGCAGCCGGTCTGGACCCCGCAGCCCCGGGGCCCCGCCCGCGGATCGGGGTGCGCGGTCGGTTGACCGTGGTCGGAGGGATCTTCGAGTCGGGGTGGAAGTCCCTGTGGGCTCCGCTGACGTCCACCCCGCAGTGGGCCGCGTTCAGGGAGTTCGCAGCCGAGCTGCGGCCCGTGTGGTGGGTGCTGCGCGCGTGGGTCGTGGTGCTCGTCGTGCACCAGTGGCTGGGCGGCTCGGAGGGCTTCGGCCTCGTGCCACAGGTGCCGTTCTGGCGCCTGCTCCTGCTCGCGGCGATCGTCGTGAGCGTGCAGTGGGGGAGGGGCCGGTGGCTGCGATGGCGCGCGGTGCACGTCCTGCGCAAGGTCGTGAACGTCGTCGCGGTCGTCGTGGCCGTGCCGTTCTTCGTGAGCGCTGCGTTCGGGGCGAACACCCAGCTCAACGGGCTGAACACGTACTCGGCAGGCTCGTACGACCAGGGGTTCGACGACGGGGTCAGGTCGTCCGGCGACGGTTATGGCACGAGCGGGGTCAGCACAGGGAGCGGGGACGGCGGCGTGTTCGTCGACGGCTCGCAGGTCAGCAACCTGTTCGTCTACGACGCGAGCGGTCGGGCTCTCCAGGACGTGCAGATCTTCGACGACCGGGGGCGTCCCGTCCGGACCATCACGGGGGAGGGCACCACGCAGGCCTGGACCCTCCCGGACTTCGAGCAGGGTTGGTACTTCCAGCCGTCGTTCTCGACCGACGGGCGCGAGCGCTGGAACGTGTACCCGTTGCGCGGGCTGCCCGACGACGCGGTCGAGTGGGACGGCTCCGAGCGTCCCGTGCCGCTCGAGGGCGAGCAGCCGCGGTCCATGCCGTCGCCCTTCCTGCAGGCGCAGCCGCTCCTGGTGCCCTCGACGGGCGGCGGCGGACAGGCGGCCACGCCCGGCACGTCGCCCGGCACCGCATCTGACGCCACGCCCGGCACTGCGCCGGACCCGGCAGCCCCCGAGGTGCCGGCCTCCCCGGAGGCCCCGGTCGGCGGCGAGACCCCGGTCGACCAGCCGGTCGAGGGGACCACGGCCCCCTCGGGCCGGGGGCCGGGCGCGCCCGCCCCGGCCACGGCCCGACCGGTGCTCGAGGCCTCGACGGGAGCTGCGTCGTCGGGCGGGTGACACCCCGGCCCGTCACCCGAGGTTCTCCAGGCGACCCACGTCGGTCGCCTGGCGAACCTCGGGTTCGGCGACCTCGCAACCCTCGCCAAAGCGGCCGTACCGCCCCCAAACGACACGCAAACAGGCCGCTTGTGAAGGTTGTCACGCCCACGGATCGGACAGAAGTTCACCAAGAAGTTGAAGACGGTAATACTCTGGTTTCATGCCTCAGAATGACCTGACCTCGGTCACCCCTGCCCAGAACGCGGACAACGCTGCGTCGCCGCGTCCCCGCAAGGTCCCCCGCATCATCGTCCTGGGTGGCGGCTCTGTCGGTCTGTACTCGGCCCGCCGTCTCCGCAAGAAGCTCGGCAAGCGCGAGGCGGCCATCGTCGTCGTCGACCCGCGCCCGTACATGACGTACGCGCCCTTCCTGCCGGAGGCCGCCGCCGGGTCGATCGACGCGCGCGACGTCGTCGCGCCCCACCGCCGCGCCCTCAAGGGTGTCGACGTGCTCCAGGGCAAGGTCGTCGAGATCGACCACGCCGGGCGCAACATCACGATCCACCCGGAGGAGGGCGACGACTACTCGGTCTCCTACGACCACCTGATCGTCGGCCTCGGCTCGGTCTCGCGCACGCTGCCCATCCCGGGCCTCGCGGAGAACGCGATCGGCTTCAAGAACGTGGAAGAGGCCATCGCGGTCCGCAACCACGTCATCAACCGGATGGACGTCGCGTCGTCCACCTGGGACCAGGACCTGCGCAAGCGCATGCTCACGTTCGCCTTCATCGGCGGCGGCTTCGCCGGCATGGAGGCGATCGCCGAGATCGAGGACATGGCGCGCTACGCGACCCGCAACTACCCGACGATCAACCCCGAGGACCTGCGCTTCGTGATGATCGAGGGCTCGGGACGCATCCTCCCCGAGGTCTCCGAGCCCATGGGCCTCTACGCGCTCGAAGAGCTCAAGAAGCGCGGCATCGAGTTCCACCTCAACACGTTCCTGTCCTCGTGCGTCGACGGTCACGTCGTCACCTCGACGGGCGTCGAGTTCGACACCGACACGATCGTGTGGACCGCGGGCGTCAAGGCGAACCCGGTCCTCAAGGAGAACTCGGACCTGCCGGTCGACAAGCTCGGCCGCGTGATCGTGCTCCCGACGCTCCAGGTCGCGGACGAGGACGGCAACGTCATCCCCGACGCCTGGGCCGCAGGCGACTGCGCCGCCGTCCCGGACCTGCTGAACCCCGGCAAGTTCTGCCCGCCGAACGCTCAGCACGCGATCCGTGAGGCCACGCGCCTCGCCGACAACCTGGTCGCCGTGCTGCGCAGCGACGAGCCCGTCGAGTACAAGCACAAGAGCGTCGGTACGGTCGCCTCGCTCGGCCTGTACAAGGGTGTCGCCGAGCTGTTCGGCATCTTCAAGCTCAAGGGCTTCCTCGCCTGGGCCATGCACCGCAGCTACCACGTGATGGCGATGCCCACGGGCAACCGCAAGATCCGCATCGCGATCGGCTGGATGGGTCAGTTCCTCATGGGCCGCGAGCTCGTCTCGCTCGGTTCGCTCCACGACCCGCGCGCGGAGTTCCGCCAGGCGTCCGTGCCCCCCAAGGCCGCGGGCGAGCCCGTCAAGCAGGAGGCCGTGTCGTCGGCCGCCGAGGCCGAGTCGGGCGGTGCCGAGGCGAAGTCCTCCACGGCTGCTCCCGCTGAGGCCGCGGGCACCGAGGCCGGCCACGGTCCCGCCAAGAAGGCGACCAAGAAGGCCTCGACCAAGGCCTGAGCCACCCGCACGTCAGCACGTCCCGCGAGGGCGGTCCCGGAAG
>NZ_JBHXBO010000330.1:0-3727 GCF_042726775.1 Oerskovia sp. NPDC060287 | reverse complement strand
CTCCTCGGGCGAGAGTCTCGCCGGAGGAGGGGGCGCCGTCGTACACGGCTGCCGAGGTAGAGGGATCACGTCGAGGTAGAGGGTCGGCGCCCTCTACCTCGACGGTCGGCCTCTACCTCGGCGACCCCGGGCTCGCAGCCAGGTCAGCAGGTGAGCGCCGCGTAGTCGACCGTGTAGGTCTCCTGCGAGCCCGCGTCGTCCCACGCCCTGACGGTCACGCTCCCCGCCGGGAGCGAGCCAGACCGGGCACTGAACGACTGGTGCACGTTCTTGTCCGGGTTGACGTGGTTGAACGTCTTGGAGCCGAACGGCGTCGTGAAGAGCACGTCGAGCGGCCGGTCCTCACCGTTGGCGGCGACGACCGAGAGCGTGGCGACCTTGCCCGTGCAGCGTGCGGTCGCCGTGAGCCCCGTCAGCTCGGGGTCGACGGGCGAGACCACTCCGTTGATCGCCGACGTGTCGGCCGCGAGCGACGCCGTGGCGTGCGCGATCGCCTTGGCGTTGATGTCGAGGGCGACCGGGTCGATGTTCTCGATGTCGTCGTTCGCCGAGTGGTAGTTGGGGTCCTGCCAGATCCCCGCGGTGCCGCCGAACAGCGCGACCTCGGCCTCGGTCTTGATGTCGTCGGCGCCCGTGAACAGCCCCGACGCCGGGACGCCGTTCGCGATGAACGCCTGGTAGTCCGAGCGCCCCGAGAACTCCGAGTCGACCCACGCCTGCCCGATCGAGTCGAAGTAGTCCGTGAACACGTCCTCGGTCTCGGGCGAGCCCGGCGGGACCTCGACCGGTGCCGGGTACGTGGACTCGTCGGCGTCGTAGACCCCGATCACGTAGTTCGGCGAGCCGACCATGTCGAAGTTCAGGTAGGTCGCGATCTGGTCGAGCGTCGTCGGGTCGTTCGCGACCAGGTCGTCGACGTAGTGCGTCGACCCGACCAGGCCCACCTCCTCGGCCCCCCACCAGGCGAAGCGCACCTGGTTGTCGAGCGGGCCGCCGTGCTCGGCGAGCTGGACCGCGGTCTCGAGGATCGCGGCGGAACCCGAGCCGTTGTCGTTGATGCCCGGCCCCTCGGGCACGCCGTCGAGGTGCGCACCGAGCATGACGACGTTGTCTGCCCGGCCCGTGCTCGTCTCGGCGAGGATGTTGAAGGTCGTGTGCGTGACGGTCGAGGTCTGGAGCACGTACGTCGCGTCGGTCTGGCCCCCCGCGACCCCGGCGATGATGGCCTGCCCGTCAGCCTGCGTGATGCCGGCCGTCGGCACCCACACGTCGCTCGGCTCACCGAGCGTCGGGCTGATGGGGCCCCCCGTGTTGTTGTAGATGAGGACGGCCGCCGCACCCGCCTCGGCCGCGAGCTGGACCTTCAGCGAGAAGTTGCACGAACCGCGACTGACCAGGGCCACGCCCCCCGTGGCCGCGACCCCGGCCCACGCGTCGGCCGTGCACCCCTGCTTGAGGGCGTCGACCGGCTGGACGACCGGCCCCGTGACGCCCTCCGGAGGCGTGTCCGGTGCGAACTCCGCGGGGAAGATGTTCTCCGTGACCGCGTGCCCGCCCGCCGTGAGCGACAGCGCGTCGGTGCGCTGGTCGTCGAACGAGAAGTACTGGCGCTCGGGCGTGTACCCGGCGTCGGTCAGGACCTGCTCGACGTACGCGGCGCTGGCCTCGTAGCCGGGGGTTTCGATGGCGCGGTTGCCGCCGTTGGCGTCCGCGATGGCCTGGAACTGCTCGAGGTGCTGCATGACGGCCTCGCCCGAGACGTGGTCCTCGAGCGGGGCGGGCGGGGCAGGCGGGGCTGCCGCTGCCGGTGGGACGAACACCGCGGCGAGCCCCAGGCTCAGCGCGGCGACGGACGGGACGATCGGACGTGTTCTCACACTCGTTCTCCTCCACTGGTCCCCCACGCAGGCGACCGCACACTCGGCGCGACGTTGCGGGGAGTTCGGTTGTCGCGAGCGTAAGGGCAGCGGGCAGAACACGACAGAGGAAAGCAGGGACTTAACACGATACTTACCGCGTCGTCCCTTTTCAGGTGACTTCCGGGGCCGCACGGATCCCGAGCCCTCCGGCTCGCGCCGGGCCCCGTCTCGCGGGGTGTCGCGCCGCCCTCCCGGCGCTCGCCCCTGACAGGGTGTGCGCATGGATCCGGACTACTCCCTGGCGGTGCGCGCCGCGTGCGAGTTCATCGGCACGGCGATTCTCATCATCATCGGCAACGGCACGGTCGCGAACGTGCATCTCAAGGGGTCCAAGGGGTACCGCGGCGGCTGGAGCCTCATCGCGATGGGCTACGGGTTCGGTGTCATGATCCCGGCCCTGATGTTCGGCGGGATCAGCGGGAACCACATCAACCCGGCGTTCACGATCGGGCTCGCGACGTGGGGCATGTTCCCGTGGGCCGACGTCGCTCCGTACGTGGTCGCGCAGATGCTCGGGGCCATGGCGGGGCAGCTCGCGATCGTCGCGACCCACAAGCCGTACTACGACCGCACCGAGAGCTCCGCCGACGTGCTCGCGACCTTCTCGACCGTCAACGCCGCGCACAGCCGCGTGAACGGGTTCGCGAACGAGCTGCTCGGCTCGGTCATCCTGTTCTCGTGCGCGCTCGCGATCGTCAACTCGCCCCTGACGACGACCGAGCCCGGTCTGGCGCACCTCGCGCTCGGCTTCCTGGTGTGGGGGCTCGTCGCGGGGCTCGGCGGCCCCACGGGGCCCGCGCTCAACCCGGCCCGTGACCTCGGGCCGCGCATCGTGCACGCGCTCCTGCCCCTCAAGCACAAGGGGCCCTCGGACTGGGGCTACTCGTGGGTGCCCGTCGTCGCGCCGCTGATCGCGGGGCTCATCGGGGTGGGCTGCTGGAAGCTGCTGCTCGGCTGAGCAGTGCCGCTGCCCGACGGCGGAGCGAGCGCCCTGCCGTCGGGCGTGTCGGGTCACCCCACGGGCGCGACGTACGTGAAGAGGTTGCCCGCGACGTCGGCCGCGTAGCCGAACTCGATCGCTCCGTAGGACCCGTCACCCCACTCGCCGGCCCCGCGGCAGACCAGGACCTCGTCGGTCTCCCGGCCGGCGGCAACCGTGAACGCGCCGTCGTCGAGCTCGTCCTGACGGTCCTCGAGGAACGACGCGTCGCTGATGTCAAGGACCTGCCCAGACGCCGGCTCGTCAGCAGTCATGGCGACGACCTCGTCGATCGCCGACTCGCACGTGAGCGGCGCGAGGCCCAACGCCTTCTCGACCGCGGACCACAGGACAAGGAGGAGCACGACGCCCAGGGCGATCAGCCACCACCCCCAGGCAGGCATCGGGGCGCGTGTGTACAGGACCCATCCGGAGGGCGGCGGGCCCCAGGCCGGGTCCGGCTCCCAGCCCCGCGGGGGCTTCCACCCCTTGGGGGGCACGGGCCAGTTGGGGGGTCGGTTGAACTTTCTCGCCACGCAAGGCACCTCTCGACAGGCGCCGACGGTGGCGCACCGAGAATCTAGCGCGTGCCGGGCTGGTCAGGGCACCGCGGCCGGACGACCGGCGACAGCGGGACGCGCGATGCGCCGTCGGTCTGTGCCGAGCCGGGACCGGGGCTCTGAGCTCCGGATCGCGGGCCGGGGTTGAGGGCCCGCGCCAAGGGCTGGAGGCCGGAGGCCGCCGGGGATCGGAGACGGCCGAGGCGGAGGCCGGAGGCCGCCTGGGCAGCCGTGTTTCTGCGCAGCCACCACCATTGTGGTGGCTGCGC
>NZ_JBHXBO010000329.1:0-3734 GCF_042726775.1 Oerskovia sp. NPDC060287 | reverse complement strand
CCCCTGATCCGGTCGGATCAGGGGCACCTACTCACTTCTCGGCCGGTCGGCTCCGCGGCTACCCTCGCACGCCACCCTCGGCGCGCGCCGCCGGTGCCAGCACCAGCCGGCACACCGCCTCGTTGCGGCACAGCACACCGAGCCCCGCAGCCGCCGGCCCCCTCAGCGCCAGGACGACCGCGACGACGACGCACACACCGACCGTCCCACCGGCGACGACGTCGTGCGGGTAGTGGACGCCCTGCACCACGCGCGCCGCGCCCGTGACCACCGCGAGGACGACCGGCGCGACGACCATGGCCCGGTGCGGCGGGAGGCGACGGGCGCGCCGGAACCGGAGCGCCGTCGTCGTGCCGAAGAGGGTGTCCACGACTCCCCCGCGGGCGCGGCCCGTCGCGAGCGCCGTGAGGACCACGGCAGTCCCGAGCGCGAACGCGATGGTCGTGTGGTTGCTCGGGAACGACCAATCGCCCGCCACGGGGCAGTGTGCGATCTCGATGAGCTCCCAGCAGCCGCGGGGCTGCTGGACGATCGTCTTGGCGACCTCGGACGTCGCGTACGCCAGCACGGCGCCCGCACCCCCGACGACGGCGGTCGCGACCGCGACGAGCCCCGCCCCGCGAGCCTGCCAGGCCGCGAGCACCCACAGCAGGGCGAGCACGATCACGCCTGCCTCGGCGACGAGCTCGACCCCTGGCAGGTCTGCGGTGCGGGCCGTCACCGCGAGGTAGAGGTCGGTGCTCGGCCCCCGCAGGAGCAGCAGCGACGGAACGATCACAGCGGCCGCGAGCAGCCAGAGCAGGGCCAGGAGGAGGGGCGATCTGGGGGACTTCACCCCGGAATGGTACGGAGGTGAACGGAGGATGAACATCCGCCCACGGTCGGACCGGGCGACCTCCCGGCAACCCTCGCGCGGCCCTCACCCCGCCTTCACGAGCGCGGCCGTGGCATCGTGGGGCGCGTGACCGCAGCCCGCAGCGCCGCCCCTCCCGACACGGCTCTGCGCGTCCTCTGGCGGCTCCTCGCCGCGGCGCTCGTGTGCGGGTCGGCGGTCCTGCTGTTCGCGGTGCACGTCCGCCCGCTGGGCTACCTACCGCTCGTCGCGGGCGTGGCGCTGGGGCTCGTGGTCGACCGGCGGCTCGGGCGCGACCTGCTCCTGATCGCGACGGGCATGGCGATCATCAGCAGCATCCCGCTCGCTGCCGACCTGAGCGACGCAGGGATCGCGCGCTTCGCCGTGGTGCTCTCGCTCGCCGTGCTCGTGCCGTGGGCCGTCTCGCGCTATGTCTACCGCGACGACGCGATCAGGTTCCCCGTGCGCACGGGCAGGCGCTGGAACCGGACCCAGATCGTGTACCTGCTCGTCGTCCTGGTCGCGGGCTACCTGATCCTGCCCGCGTACTTCATCGGGTCGGGCTCGTACCAGAACTGGCCCCCGATCGAGACGCCGCAGGAGATCGCGCGACTCTTCGTGGGTGTCAACGCCGTGGGGATCTGGGACGAGCTCTTCTTCGTGTGCGTCGTGTTCGCGCTGCTGCGCCGCCACTTCGCGCTGTGGCCCGCGAACCTCCTGCAGGCGACCGTGTTCGTGTCGTTCCTGTGGGAGCTCGGCTACCGCAGCTGGGGGCCGCTCCTGACGATCCCGTTCGCGCTGGTCCAGGGCTGGATCTTCGCGCGCACCAAGTCGCTCACGTACGTGGTGTGCGTGCACCTGCTGTTCGACGCGATCGTGTTCGCGGTGCTGGTGCACGCGCACCACCCGGAGCTGTTCGACGTGTTCGTCACGGGCGGGCGCTGAGCCGCCCGCGCGCGGCGCGCACCGACGTCAGCGCCCCTTCTTGCGGCCCTTCATCGACTGCGACTTGCCGAGGCGCTTGGCGACAGACCTGCCGGACTTCTTGCCGCCGCTCGGGGCCTGCTTGGCGCCGCTGCGCGCGGCGGCGCTCGTGGCCCGGGCCCCCTTGGCACCTGCACCGCTCTTGCCGCCCGACGACGAACGCCCGTCCTTCTTCTTGCTCGCCTCGGGCGTGGGGGGCGTCGGGCCCGCCACGCCTCGCGAGCTGTTCGCGGTGCGCCCGCGCACGATGCCGATGAACTCCTCGACGAGGTCCGTCTTGTCCTCGGTGACCCACCCCAGCGCGACCGGGGCCTCGGGGCCGTCGCCGAGCGTCCGGTACGTCAGGTCCTTGCGGTGGTGCAGCCGCGCGAGCGACTGCGGCACGACCAGCAGCCCGATCCCTGCGGCGACCAGCTCGATCGCGTCGGCCGTCGTGGTCGGACGCTCGCGCGCAGGCTTGCCGGGCAGCGCGGGCCGGTCGTCGTCCGCGGCTGCGCCGTCGGAGGGCTCCGCCCAGCCCAGGACGTCGTCGAGCGGGTGCAGGAGCACCTCGTCGGCGAGGTCGGCCACGGTGAGCGCTTCGTCACTCTCGAGCGCCGCGAAGACGTGGTCGCGCGGCACGACGACGACGGGCACCTCGGTGTACATCGCGATGTGGCTCAGGTCCTCGCTGCGCACGGGGCGACGCAGGATCGCGACGTCCGCCCCGCCGTCGAGCAGGAGGGCCTCGACCTGCGCGGACGGCACCGCGAGCGCCTCGATGCGCACGTCGGGGACGCGGTCGATCCACGTCCGCACCCACTTGGACGGGGTGACGCCGGGGACGTAGGCCAGGCGGAAGCCGGGGGCCTGCGCGTCGGATACGTCCTCGGCCGGTTGCTCGGCCTCGTGCTCGGCGCTGCGCGCAGTCTCTTCCACCCGACAACACTAGCCGCCCCCGGGACGAGGAACCGCGGCCGGGACCGATACCCTGGGACCATGAGCACCCCGCACTCCTCCCAGACCATGAAGCCCGCTACCGCGGCGAAGAAGCTCGGGGTGTACCTTCCCGCCACTCCCCAGGAGTTCCAGGAGGGGACCATCACGCGCGGCCAGCTCGAGGAGCTGGAGACCAACCCGCCCGAGTGGCTCGTCGAGCTCCGTCGCAACGGACCCCACCCGCGACCCGTCGTCGCCGGTCGCCTGAACGTCTCGATCGCGGGCCTGGCCCGCGGCGGCGTCGAGGAAGCACTGACCACCGAGCAGATCAACGAGCTCCGTGAGGACCCGCCGGCGTGGCTCGAGCGCGAGCGCACCATCCAGGCCGAGGTCCGCGCCGAGGAGGAGCGCATCAAGGAGCGCGACCTCAAGAAGGCCAAGAAGGTCGCGCGCGCGAACCGCGAGGCCGAGCACAAGGCCGCAGCGGCCGAGTGACGCCTCGCGTCGTCTGAGCGGCCCGGAGGCAGCGGCTAGGAGGCGCCCCCGGCGCGGTCGGTGTGACCGAGCGCGAGGCCGGGGGCCACTCGGTCGCGCACGATCCGCTTGAGCACCGGGACCTCGGGGAAGCCCTTCTTCTCCTTGCGGTCCCACACGAGCTCGTCGCCCACGCGGACCTGGAAGATCCCGCCCGTGCCGGGTACCAGCGCGACCTCGGTGAGCCGGGTCCCGAACGTCGTCAGCAGCTCCTGCGCGAGCCACGCCGCACGCAGCAGCCAGTTGCACTGCGTGCAGTAGGTGATCTCCACGCGGGCCGGTGTCTCGGTGCTCTGTTCGTCCACGCGCCCAGCGTGCCAGACGGCGGGGCTCGCCAAGCACTGCGGCCGTCCGTGGCCCCCGGGCGCCGAGCACGAGGTCGCGCGCACCCGAGCACGAGGTTGCGGTCGCCGAACCCGTCACAGCGACCGCAACCTCGTGCTCG
>NZ_JBHXBO010000328.1:0-3750 GCF_042726775.1 Oerskovia sp. NPDC060287 | reverse complement strand
CCCCTCGGGAGAGGGGCGCCCGCCTGCTGCTCGTCGAACGTCACCCGGCCGCCGCTCAGAGCGCCGAGGCGACGTCGTCGCGGATGCCCGCGAGGGCCGCCGGGAGCGCGGACACATCGGTGCCGCCACCCTGGGCCATGTCGTCCTTGCCGCCGCCGCCGCCGCCGAGCACGCCCGACGCCTTCTTCGCGAGGGCACCGGCCCGCAGGCCCGCCTCGCGCGCCGGCGCGTTGGTGACGATGACGACCTGGGGGCGCTCCTTGCTCACGCCGCCGACCGCGACGACGCTCGGCGCGGAGTCCGCGAGGCGTCCGCGCACGTCGAGCGCGAGCGCGCGCAGGTCGTCGGCCGAGGCGACCTCGCCCGCGTCGTGCACCACGACGCGCGTGGTGCCCACGGTCTCCGCACCGGCCGCGAGGTTCGAGGCAGCAGCCAGGAGCTGGGCCTGGCGCAACGCACCGAGCTCCTTCTCCGCGTCGCGCAGGCGCGAGACGAGCGAGCTCACCCGGTCCGGCAGCTCCTCGGTGCGCACGTTGAGCAGGCCCGTGAGCTGCCCCACCAGGGCGTGCTCCTTGGCCTGGAAGCCGTAGGCCCCGTCACCGACCAGGGCGTCGACGCGGCGCACACCCGAACCGATCGAGGACTCGCCGAGCAGCGTGACCAGGCCGAGCTGGCCGGACTGCTTGACGTGCGTGCCCGCGCACAGCTCGCGCGACCAGTCGCCGCCGATCGAGACGACGCGCACCTGGTCGCCGTACTTCTCGCCGAACAACGCCATGGCGCCCAGCGCCCTGGCCTCGGCGATGGGCATGACCTTGTCCGTGACCTCGAGGTTCTCGGCGAGCTGGGTGTTGACGCGCTCCTCGACCTCGGACAGGACCCCTGCGGGCACGGCGCTCGAGGCGCGGAAGTCGAAGCGGATGCGGCTCGGGGCGTTCTCCGAGCCGGCCTGCGTCGCGTCCTTGCCCAGGGCCTCCTGGATGGACTTGTGGATCATGTGCGTCGCGGTGTGGGCGCGGCTGATCGCCTTGCGGCGCGCCGTGTCGATCTGCGCGGTGCCGGGGTCTCCCAGCGCCACGACACCCTCGACGAGGCGTCCACGATGGACCGAGAAGCCCTTGATGGGGCGCTGCACGTCGTCGACCTCGATGGTCGCGCCGCCGTCGAGCACGATCGTCCCGTGGTCGGCGAGCTGGCCACCGGCCTCGGCGTAGAACGGCGTGCGGTCGAGCACGACCTCGACGTCGGCCGGGGCCGTCGCGGCCGGGGAGGGCACGCCGTCGACCAGGAGGCCCACGACGTTGACCGACGCCGTGGCGTCGGTGTACCCGAGGAACTCCACGGGGCGCGAGAGCTCGCTCTGCAGCGCCTCGTAGGCAGCGGTGTCCACCCCGCCCGTGCGCTTGGCGAGCGCGTCGGCGCGCGCACGCGTGCGCTGCTCCTGCATCAGGGCACGGAACGCCTTCTCGTCCACCTGGACGCCCTGCTCGGCGGCCATCTCGAGGGTCAGGTCGATCGGGAAGCCGTAGGTGTCGTGCAGGGCGAACGCCTGGTCGCCGGGCAGGACGGGCGTGCCGCCCGCCCCGGCCGTGGTCTTGGCGGCCGCGACCGCTGTGTCCAGGATCGTGGTGCCCGAGGTCAGGGTGCGGCGGAACGCCTCCTCCTCGGCGTAGGCGATCTGGGAGATGCGCTCGAAGTCGGTGCCGACCTCCGGGTAGGAGGCCTGCATGGCGTCGCGCGAGACGGGGAACAGCTGGGGCAGCGAGGGGTCCTCGACGCCCAGCAGGCGCATGGCTCGCACCGAGCGGCGCAGCAGCCGGCGCAGGACGTAGCCGCGGCCCTCGTTCGAGGGGCGCACACCGTCGCTGATGATCATGAGGGCCGAGCGGACGTGGTCGGCGACCACGCGCATGCGCACGTCGTCGTCCTGGTTCGCACCGTAGCGCTTGCCCGAGAGCTCCTGGGCCGCGGCGATGACGGGGAAGACCTCGTCGATCTCGTACATGTTGTCGACGCCCTGCAGGACGAACGCGACGCGCTCGAGACCCATGCCGGTGTCGATGTTCTTCTTCGTGAGCTCGCCCAGGATGGGGAAGGACTCCTTGGTCCCGCCGTCCCCGCGCTCGTACTGCATGAAGACGAGGTTCCAGATCTCCAGGAACCGGTCGCCCGCGAGGTCGATCGCGGGGCCGCCGTCGGGGCCGTAGGCCGGGCCGCGGTCGTAGAAGATCTCCGAGCACGGGCCGGCCGGTCCGCGGGCACCCGTGGACCAGTAGTTGGGTCCCATGCCGAGGCCCTGGATGCGCTCGTCCGGCAGACCGGCGATCTTCTTCCAGAGCCGGCGCGCCTCGTCGTCCTCGTGGAAGACGGTCACCCAGATCTTGTCCTCGGGGATGCCGTACCCGCCCTCGTCCTGCGACCGCGTGATGAGGTCCCAGGCGTAGGTGATGGCACCCTCCTTGAAGTAGTCGCCGAACGAGAAGTTCCCGTTCATCTGGAAGAACGTGCCGTGACGCGTGGTCTTGCCCACGTCCTCGATGTCGAGCGTGCGCACGCACTTCTGGACGCTCGTCGCACGCTCCCAGGGCGCGGTCTGCTCGCCCGTCATGTACGGGATGAACGGCACCATGCCCGCGATGGTGAACAGGGTCGACGGGTCCGGCGAGATCAGCGACGCCGAGGGCACGACGGTGTGGTCCTGGGCGGCGAAGTAGTCGAGCCAACGCTTGCGGATCTCGGCGGTACGCATGATGTCCTTCGGAGGTCGGTGATGGAACGGGCCGGGCCCGCCGCTGGGCGGCCGGCACCGGCTAGAACAAGTATGTTCCCGCCGTGCTTCCCTCCCGGGCCGTGCGCGGTGCGCGACGGGCGGAGGTCGGCCGGCGGGGGTGGTCCGGCAGGTGGATCAGTAGAACGAGTACCCCAGGAGGTCCTCGTCGTCGTCGAGGTCGGGGCTGCCCGTCCTCTCGCGCCTGGCGGCGCGGGCCGCTCGCACGTCGTCGGGGTGCGGCTGCCCCTCGGCGAGCAGGGCCGCGAGCAGCTCTGCCTCGCGCGCGTCGCGCGCGGTGCGGAACTCCTCGCGGAAGACCGCGACGAAGCCCGTGGCCTTCTCGCCGAGCGCGTTGACCTGGTCGGTCGCCTGGTCGACGAGCGAGGCGGGCGCGTAGCGCGCGATCACCTGCCGCCCCTTGACCACCACGACGACCGTGATGGCGACGCCGACGCCGACCCAGAAGACCCGTCGCATCAGCGACCGGCCCGCGGGCCCGAGCGCCCCGAGGCGCGAGCGAAGGCCTGGCGCACGCCGTAGGTGAACGCCGCGACCTTGACGAGCGGGGCCCCGAAGGTCGCCGCGTACAGCCCGGTCAGCGCCGAGACGTTCTCGCTGACCTGGGCCGCGGACGTCGTGATCGTGTCGACCTTGACGAGCTGGCTGTTCGTGGTCGCGACCGTGGTCGCGGCCTCGTCGAGGATCGGCACCGAGTGGTCCGTGACCTCCTTGATGCTCACGCGGGCCTCGTCGAGGACCCGGCCGAGCTTGACCAGAGGAACCGCGAGGACCCCGACCAGCAGCACGAATGCGATGGCGGCGATCAGCCCGGCCACATCTCCTACGGACATCTCCTGCTCCTCCTTCGATGGCGCGACGCGACGAGCGGCACGCCTCGCGAAACCTTACCCGGATGCACGAACGCCCCGCTCCCCGTCGAAGCGGTGAGCGAGGCGTTCGTGCACGGCGCGCGGCAGCAG
>NZ_JBHXBO010000327.1:0-3762 GCF_042726775.1 Oerskovia sp. NPDC060287 | reverse complement strand
GCGGACACCTCGCCCGCCCGGGTCTACCTCGTGCCGCGCCCGGACCTGCCGTCCGCCGACGCGCACGCGATGCACAGCCGCGCGGTCGGTCGCGCCTCCAGTCGGGCCTCGCCGACGGGCCCGCCGCACGACTCGCACGTCCCGTAGGTGCCGGCGTCCAGCCGGGCCAGGGCCGCGTCGACCTCGGCGGTCTGCTGCTCGGCGAGCCGTTGCAACGCACCGACCTGGGCTCGTTCGAACGCGATGGTCGCGCCGTCCGGGTCGTGCTCGTCGTCGGCGTTGGAGTCCTTGGACGCCTCGACGATCCCGGCCACCTCCCCGCGCAGGGCCTCGGTGCGGGCCGCGGCCTCGTCGCGCAGAGCGAGCAGACGCTCCCGCACGACGGCGTCACGCGCCCCGGGTGCGCCCGTCACCGTGGCCCCGGGGTGTCCGTCGCGGCGGCACCCGAGGCGCCCCCGTCCCCGTCGGGAGCCGTGCGCCCGAACCGGGCCACGGAGTGCCAGACCTGTTTCAGGATCTGCGGGTCGACGTCCGGCCGCCCCCTCCAGCGCCCGAGCACCGCGGGCGTGATCACCCCGTCCTCCGCGACCCGGGCCGCGAGCCCGACGACGTCGCTCCCCCGGTAGTCGGCGTGGCGGGCGATCGTCCCGACGTCGACCACGTACCCCGGGTGCCACTCCACGGCCAGGTCGACGCCGTGCAGCACCCCGCCGAGCACGTCGCGGTGCGACGGGTCGAGCACGAGCGCCTCGACGTCCCCCGGGACGGCGACCCCTCCGTGCACGTGCGACTCGACGTACCGGTCCAGCGGGTCGCTCGGGGCGCTCGCTCGGAGCAGCTCGACGAGCCCCATCCGCCGCGCGACCCCGAAAGCCTCCGGCCCCTGGGCGCTGTCCGGGAAGGCGAACGTCGCACGGTCCACCGTCGCGCGGCGCAGACGGAACCACGCGGACCCGAACCGAGGCGACGGCCCGTAGGGGTCACGGTCGACGGCGAGCGCCCCGTAGACCGGTCGAGACCCTGCGGGGGCGTCGTCGTAGGCCCCGCCGAACATCCGCTGCTCCCAGCGCCACCGATCGCCCCGGCCCTCGGCCGTGAGTCCCCCGTTGCTCGTCCCCGTCACGAACTGCGACAGGTACGAGCCGTCGCGCAGGATGCGTTCGAGGGTCGGCTCGCCCCGCAGGTCGGTGTCGGGGTGGAAGTGCAGCGCGATGCGCGCGTCGTCACGGAGAGGAGGCCCGTCGAGCGCGCGTGCGAGCACGTGCTCGAGGGCGGCGCCGGGGTCCATGCCTCGATTGCACCACGGGGCGGCCGGGCTCGAGCCGGCTCCGCGGGCCCGGGCGATTCCCCCGGGCCCCGTGTGGGTTCCCCGTGCAAGGATCGGAGCGTGCCCGTCGTCGAGTCGTCCGTGATCGTCCCCGTGGACCCTGCCACCGCGTTCGCGGTCTCGCAGACCACGGGCGACCTCCGGCTGCGCTGGGACCCGTTCATCCACTCTCAGCGGTTCCTGGACGACGCGACGGCACCCGCCAAGGGCGTCCGCACCCTCACCCGGCACCGCGCAGGCCTGCGGATGGTCAGCGAGTACGTCTCCTACAACCCGCCGACGAACGTCGGGATGAAGATGGTCGAGGGCCCGTGGTTCTACGCGAGCATGGCGGGCGGCTGGCGTTTCTCGCCCGCTCCGGGCCGTGACGTAGGACACCCCGAGCCCGTCATGACCAGGGCCGTGTGGCGGTACAGCTTCACGTGCCGCCCTGCCTGGCTCGCTCCCCTGGCCGAGCGCATCGGCTCGTGGCTCCTGAGCCGCGACATCCAGCGGCGAATCAACGGTTTCGCGCGTGGCTGCGCAGATCCCGTGGTCCTCGCGGCGGTCCGCGAACAGACCGCACCACCGGCCCCGAGGCCCGGCCTCGCGACGCCGGACCGCACCTGACCAGCAGCGCGACCCACCGTCGTCGGGCATGACAGGACTCCGTCCGGGATGGAAGAGTGGCAAACCGGTTTCGCGCGAACCGCACATCTTCCTCCCAGCGCCCCCACATCTCGAAGAGGTAGACCCATGAGCACCGCGATCTTCTACGACCGCCACGGCGATGTCGACGCCCTGCGCGTCGGCGACGAGCCCGTGCCGGCACCCGGTGACGGGGAGCTCGTCGTCGCGAACCGCGTGATCGGGGTCAACCCGGCCGACGTGAAGAAGCTCGCCGGGAAGTTCGGGGGCGACGACGAGTTCCCGCAGGTGCTCGGCTTCGAGGCCGCGGGAGTGGTCGAGGCCGTGGGCGAGGGCGTCGAGGGCTTCGCGGTGGGCGACGAGGTCGTCTGGAGCGGCACGGGGGCCCAGCGCGAGAAGTCGGTGGTCCAGGCCGCCAAGACCCGGGTCAAGCCCGCCAACGTCTCGTTCGAGCAGGCTGCGGTCCTGCCCGTCGCTGCCGCTGCGGCGTTCTCCGCCCTGGCCCAGGCCGGGGTCGGCGACAAGGACGTGGTGCTGATCCACGGGGCGTCGGGCGGGGTCGGCTCGGCGGCCGTCCAGATCGCGAAGGCGCTCGGGGCGCGCGTCGTCGGCTCGGCCTCCGCGACGAACCACGACTACCTGCGCGGGCTCGGCGCGACGCCCGTGGCCTACGGCCCGGGGCTCGTCGACGCGGTCCGCGCCCTGCCGGACGGGCTCTCGGCGGTGACGGCCGTCGTCGACCTGGTCGGGTCACCCGAGACCGTCGCGCAGACCGTCCAGCTCCTCGGACCCGACGGCCTGACCCGTGACGGCGGACCGCGCGCCGTGACGCTCGTGGAGACCGAGGAGTCGCTCGCCGCGGGCATCGCGACCAAGACGTCCCGCAAGGGCGCGCTGCGCGAGGCGCTCGCGCTCGCCGAGGCCGGGCTGCTGACCCTGGAGATCTCGGCGCGCTTCCCGCTGGTCGAGGCCGCTCGGGCCGTCCAGCAGGTCGCGGACGGGCACGTGCGCGGCAAGGTCGTGCTCGAGGTCTGACGCGCGGCTCTCAGCTCGGGGTGCGGAGCTCTCGTGCGACACGCCTCGCGAGTCGCACGAGCGTTCCGCACCCACCAGCGCGCGTGGGTAGCGCATGGTTCGCTGGAACCATGCCTGCCGCCTCCACGCCCGACGACGCCGCTCACCTCGGCGACCTGCGTCGCCTGGCCCTGGCCTTCCCCGGTGCGGAGGAGCGGGTCTCGCACGGACGCGTGACGTTCCGGGCCCGCCTGCTGTTCGCGGTCCACGGCGGCATGACCAAGGCGACCCCCACGGTTCCCGCCCGGCAGTACCCGGACGCGCTGCTCGTCAAGGTGGACCCCGCCGAGGAGGCCGCGCTCGCGCAGGACCCGCGCTTCTTCGTGCCGGCCTACTACGGACCGGCCGGCTGGCTCGGGCTCGACCTCGAGGCCGCACCGGTCGACTGGCAGGAGGTCGCCGAGCTGCTCGACATGTCCTACCGCGAGGTCGCGGGCCCCCGGCTGGTGGCCCGGCTGGACGCGGAGGGGTCGCCCGCGGGGCGTCGGTCGTAGCGAGGTCGGTCGTAGCGGCCGCCGGTCGTAGCGGCCGCCGGTCGTAGCGGCCGCCGGTCGTAGCGGCCGCCGGTCGTCGGGGCGTCGATCGAAGCGGGGTCAGTCGTAGCCGGGTCGGTCTAGCCGGGTCGGTCTAGCCGGGACCGTCGGCGGTACGTCTTGCTCCGTCCGCTCCCTCCCACTCACTCTCCAGATCCCCCGCCCCCCGCGAGGTAGAACGTGCTGCGCGAGGTAGTACGC
>NZ_JBHXBO010000326.1:0-3763 GCF_042726775.1 Oerskovia sp. NPDC060287 | reverse complement strand
AGGTAGTACCCACCGGGTTCTATCTCGCGCAGGACGTTCTACCTCGGCGAAAGACGAAGCGACCTCACGCCGCCTGCGGCACCGCCACGAGTCCCCGCGAGCGCTCGAGCCGCTCCACGAGCAGCGTGCCCGCGGCCACGACCGGCAGGAGCACGAGGTTCCCGACCAGCATGGTCCGCAGGAACGGCAGCCCCGCGACGTAGCTCGCCACGAGCCCGTCGAGCCCGGCGGGGTACCAGACCCCGCGACCCTGGAACCAGACGCCGAAGTTGGTCCAGAAGAAGAACCACAGCGACCCGCCGAGGCCCAGCCCGGCGGCTGCACCCACACGCCCCCATAACGACGTGCTGCGCGTCAGCAGCGCTGCAAGGCCCACGACGAGCCAGGCGCTCCACGTGAACAGCGCGATCGACGTGTTGCCCAGCACGAGGTCGGAGACCACTGCGATGACGAGCGGTGCCAGGAACGCGAGGCGGTGCCGGACGAGGACCGCGGCGACGAACGCCGCCGAGGTCACGAGCTCGAGGTTCGGCGGGGCGCCGATCTCCTCGCGCACGAGGCGGAACACGATCGCGATGGCGACGAACGCCACCGCGATCGCGGGCCGCCACCAGCGGGTCAGTAGGTCTCGAGCTTCCACGTGATCTCGTCTCCTGTCTCCGTCACGAGCGACCCGGCGCCGACCTGGGCCATCTCACCGTTCACGTACAGGGCCCAGAACTCCTTGGCGGAGTCCTGCGCCTCGCGGCCGTCGATCCCGGTGACGAACGCGTTCTCGCCCTCGCCCTGGACCACTGCGGTGGGGTCGGCCGCGACGAGCAGCTCGAGCGCCGTCTTCCCCGCGACGCCCTCGTAGGTGAGCTCGACGTCGTCCGCCGAGTCGTCAGCGGCGTCGTCGGACGCGTCGTCCGCCGGCTCTGACGAGGCGTCGTCGGCAGCGACCGTCGAGGAGGCCGTGGTGTCGGCCGCGGGCGTGTCCTCGCCCTGGGCGCAGCCGGCCAGGAGGCCGACCGCGAGCAGGAGAGACGTCAGGGCGGTCAGCGAGCGTGCCGGGGTGGCACGAAGAGTCTGGGGGTTCACACCTGGCAGTCTACGAACGCTCGGCCCGCGGCGGGGCGCGCGCCCAGCAGACGGGACGTCAGGCGTCGATGCGCGCCCTGTCCAGCCCGGCGGCTCCCGCGATGATGAAGTCCTTGCGCGGTGCGACGTCCGAGCCCATGAGGAGCTCGAACACGCGCTCTGCGGACTCGGCGTGCTCGGCCGTGACGCGGCGCAGCGTGCGGTGGCGCGGGTCCATGGTGGTCTCCGCGAGCTGGTCGGCGTCCATCTCCCCGAGGCCCTTGTAGCGCTGGATGTCGTCCTTGTAGCGCTTGCCGGACCGGTCGAGCTTCTTGAGCACGTCCCGCAGCTCGGCCTCGGAGTACGTGTAGATGTACTCGTTCTTGCGCGAGCCCGCGCCGATCACCTCGACGCGGTGCAGCGGCGGCACGGCCGCGTAGACGCGGCCCGCGTCCACGAGGGGCCGCATGTACCGGAAGAAGAGCGTGAGCAGCAGCGTACGGATGTGCGCGCCGTCCACGTCGGCGTCCGTCATGAGCACGACCTTGCCGTAGCGCGCACCCTCGAGGTCGAACGAGCGCCCCGAACCCGCGCCGATGACCTGGATGATCGCGGCGCACTCGGCGTTGCGGAGCATGTCCGTGACCGAGGCCTTCTGGACGTTGAGGATCTTCCCGCGGATGGGTAGGAGCGCCTGGAAGTCGGAGCTGCGGGCGAGCTTGGCCGTGCCGAGGGCCGAGTCGCCCTCGACGATGAAGAGCTCGCTGCGCTCGACGTCGTCGCTGCGGCAGTCCGCGAGCTTGGACGGCAGCGACGAGGTCTCGAGCGCGTTCTTGCGGCGCGAGATCTCCTTCTGCTTGCGCGCGGTGATACGGGCGCGCATCTCGGCGACGACCTTGTCGAGCAGCAGCGAGGCCTGCGTCTTCTCGTCGCGCTTGGTCGAGGTCAGCATGGCGCCGAGCTGCTGCTCGACGACGCGCGCAACGATCGCGCGGACGGGAGCGGTGCCGAGCACCTCCTTGGTCTGCCCCTCGAACTGCGGCTCGGCGAGCCGGACCGTGAGCACGGCCGTGAGGCCCGCGAGGACGTCGTCCTTCTCGATGCGCTCCGAAGCGTCCTTGGTCGACACCTTGAGGCGGCGGGCGTTGGTCTCGACGCCCTTGCGCAGGATCTTGAGCAGCCCCGCCTCGAAGCCCGCGAGGTGCGAGCCGCCCTTGGGCGTCGAGATGATGTTGACGAAGGTCCGCAGCTCGGTGTCGTAGCCCGTGCCCCAGCGCAGCGCCACGTCGACCTCGCAGTCGCGCGTGACCTCCTGCGGGGTCAGGTGGCCCCGCTCGTCGAGGACCGGGACGGTCTCCTTGAACGTGCCCGAACCCGTCAGGTGCCACGTCGCGGTGACGGCGGGGTCCGGGGCGAGGAAGTCGACGAAGTCGATCGTGCCGCCCGAGTGCTGGAAGCTCTCCTCGACCGGGCCGTCGGCGCCGGGCGTGCCCGGCAGCCCGCGCTCGTCGCGCAGCGTGATCTTGAGGCCCGGGACGAGGAAGGTCGTCTGACGCGCGCGCGTCACGAGCTCGTCGTAGGAGAAGACCGCGGTCTTGGGGAACACCTGGCGGTCCGCCCAGTAGCGCACGCGCGTCCCGGTCTTCCCGCGGGGCGCCTTGCCCACGACGGCCAGCTCGGAACGCTCGACGAAGGGCGTGAACGTCGCGTCGGGGTCAGGTCCGGACGCCGGGTCGGCGAACACCCCGGGCTCGCCACGGTGGAACGTCATGCGGTACGTCTTGGAGCCGCGGTCCACCTCGACGTCGAGGCGCGAGGACAGAGCGTTGACGACCGAGGCGCCCACCCCGTGCAGGCCGCCCGACGCCGTGTACGAGCC
The DNA here is from genome assembly GCF_042726775.1 of Oerskovia sp. NPDC060287. Lineage (NCBI taxonomy): Bacteria > Bacillati > Actinomycetota > Actinomycetes > Micrococcales > Cellulomonadaceae > Oerskovia > Oerskovia sp. NPDC060287. Next base: position 825 of record NZ_JBHXBO010000326.1, on the reverse strand, counting down.
GCCGCCGAACTTTCCGCCCGCGTGCAGCTTGGTGAAGACGACCTCGACTCCGCTGAGCCCCGTCTTGGGCTCGATGTCCACGGGGATGCCGCGGCCGTTGTCCTTGACTGTCACCGAGGTGTCGGCGTGCAGCACGACCTCGATCGAGTCGCAGTTGCCCGCGAGAGCCTCGTCGACCGAGTTGTCGATGATCTCCCAGAGGCAGTGCATGAGACCGCGCGAGTCGGTGGACCCGATGTACATGCCGGGTCGCTTGCGGACGGCCTCGAGTCCTTCGAGGACGGAGAGGTGCCGTGCGGTGTAGCTGGACTCAGAGGTGGTCGTCACGAAGGGAAAGCCTAGACGCTGCCACCCACAGGTCCTCGCCGCCGGGCCGTGACGCGTCGCACTCGGTCGCGGCGTCCACCGTATTCCCGAGAAGCCGCGGCTACGCGGGTAGCGAACCCGGGCCATTTCGGTACGAGGAAAGGGTCCGGGGATGATTACATGGTCACGTGACTGCTACGACGACTGAACCGCTGACCGTGGCCGACCGTTGCGACCGTTGCGGCGCCCAGGCGTACGTGCGCGTGACCATGCCGAGTGGGGAGCTGCTCTTCTGCGCCCACCACGCCCGCGCGCACGCTGCCGCCTACGCAGACATCGCGACGCACGTCCAGGACGAGACCGACCGCCTGCTCGCGGAGCACGGCGCTCGCTGAGACCCCTCGCGTGCGCTCGACGCACGCAGGCACCCTGAACCCCGACCGGTGAGCACCACCGGCCGGGGTTCTTTCTGTCCGGACCTGACGCTCGACGCACGAGAGGCCCGCACCCCCGAAGGGG
>NZ_JBHXBO010000325.1:0-3791 GCF_042726775.1 Oerskovia sp. NPDC060287 | reverse complement strand
TTGCCCGAGGTGCCGTTCGACGAGCTCAAGGGTGTCATTCCCAACCGTGAGGGTCGGGTGATCGACATCGATGGTGAGCAGGTCCCGGGGGTCTATGCCACGGGGTGGATCAAGCGTGGACCGGTCGGGCTGATCGGGCACACCAAGTCCGACGCCTCCGAGACCGTCCGCCACCTCGTCGAGGACGTCACCGGGGCCGTCCCCGCCGGCGAGGGCGTCGATGCGGTCGAGGGCGACCTCGAGGCCGGTCGCGTCGCGCCGCACGGCTCGCCCGACGCGATCATCGAGTTCCTGACCGAGCGCGGCGTGCACCTGGTCCAGTGGTCCGACTGGGAGGTCCTGGACGCCCACGAGCGTGCCCTCGGCGAGGCCCGCGGTCGCGAGCGCGTCAAGGTCGTGCCCCGTGAGGACATGATCCGCATCGCACGCCGCGAGGACGACGCCACGGCCTGACCCGCGCACCACGCACGGCGCCCCTGCCCACCCGGGCCGGGGCGCCGTCGTCGTACCGGGACCTGCGGTGCCGCAGGCTCCCAGGGCGCGGCACCGGCCCCGGCCGCCCACAGTCGGCGCCCGCAGCGCGGCTCGTCGCCGCGAGGACCGTGCCCGACGGCGGAGGGAACCTCCCGCGTGCGCCGCGCGTTCATCCGGTGGATGCTCGCACCACGGCATCCTGTGCTCGAGGGAAGGGGCTGGGAGTGGGTCACCAGCATTTCAACGGTCTGAAGACCGCAGGACTTTTCGGGATCATGTGGGTCGTGATCCTGGGGCTGTGGGCGGTGTTCGCCCGTTCGGCCGGGACGTTGTGGATCTTCGTCGCGATCGGTCTGGTGACCACCGCGTACGGCTACTGGAACTCCGACAAGATCGCGATCCGTGCCATGCACGCGCGGCCCGTGAGCGAGCTCGAGCAGCCTGCGATGTACAGGATCGTGCGCGAGCTCTCGACCGCTGCACGTCAGCCCATGCCCAAGCTGTACGTCTCGCCCACGCAGGCGCCCAACGCGTTCGCGACGGGCCGCAACCCCAAGAACGCCGCGGTGTGCTGCACCGAGGGCATCCTGGTGCTGCTCGACGAGCGTGAGCTGCGCGGAGTCCTGGGGCACGAGCTCATGCACGTGTACAACCGGGACATCCTCACGTCGTCGGTCGCCAGCGCGATGGCCGGCGTCATCACGTCGCTCGCGCAGTTCCTGCTGATCTTCGGCGGCAACCGCGACCGGGGCGGCAACCCGCTCGCCGCGCTCGCGATGGCTCTGCTCGCGCCTGTCGCGGCCATGGTCATCCAGCTCGCGATCTCCCGGACGCGCGAGTACGACGCGGACGAGGACGGCGCCAAGCTCACGGGCGACCCGTTGGCCCTCGCGTCGGCGCTGCGCAAGCTCGAGCAGGGGACCGCACGCGCGCCCCTGCCGCAGAACCGAGAGCTCGTGGACGTCTCGCACGTCATGATCGCCAACCCGTTCCGCGGGGCGGGCGTCGCCAAGATGTTCGCGACGCACCCGCCCATGGCCGAGCGCATCAAGCGGCTCGAGACCATGGCAGGCCAGCAGGGCGGCATCACGCGCTACTGAGAGCCCGCGCCGAGGTGGAGCCCGGTCTCCGGGATGGCTCAGGAGGCTGCCGTCTCGACGAGGGCCTCTCCCTCGACGGGACCTCTACCTCGTAGACCCGGCCGGGGCGATCCCGCGCTCGGCCAGCCAGTCGCGCACCGCGGCCCAGGCGTCCGAGCGGGGGTTCTGGGGCGACAGATGGTCCTCGCCGGGGATCACCGCGAGCGTCACGTCGTCTCCGGCGGCCTGCGCAGCCTCGGCGTAGTCGGTCGCGACCGACGGCACGACCACGGCGTCCAGGTCACCCGTCGTGACGAGCGTCGGGACACCGAGCGGGAGCAGTGCGGTGGGGGATGCGAGGTCGTACCGGTCGTCCCGGACCTCGCTCGTGGAGCCGCCCATGAGCGCCTGGACGGCTCCCTCGACGGGCCCCTCGGCCCCGGCCGTCTTCAGGTCGTTCACGCCGGCCTGGGTGACCACGAGGTCGGGCCGGACGAGCGGAGCCGCGCCGGGGGCGCCGTCGGGCAGGGTGTGGCGGGCGGCGAGCCACAGTGCCATGGTCCCGCCCGCGGAGTGCCCGACGACGGCCACGCGCCCGGGTGCGAGCCCCGCCTCCCCGAGGGCCTGGGGGAGGAGGTCGAGGCCTGCGGCGACGTCCTCGAACGTCCCGGGCCAGCCGCCCTCGTCGAGCGGGTCGGCCGCGCCGACGCCGCGGTAGTCGAGGTTCCACACCACGATGCCGTCGTCGGTCAGGTCACGGGCGACCTCGGTCTCGGACGAGCGGTCGTAGGCGGCGTCCCAGCCGCCGCCGTGGACGAGGACGACGACGTCGACGACCTGCGGCGCGGGAGCCTCGCTGCCGGACGGTGTACGCAGTTCCTCGGTCCGCTCGGTGAGCGACGCCGGCAGGATCAGGTCGGCAGTCTGCGCGGGGCGCGGGCCGTAGGAGTACGTCGTGAGCGCGGCGTCGTCGGGCTGGGCCGGGCGTGACGGCGCATCGGCCGCGGCGGACGGCACCTCCGGGTCGGGCGACGCGGGCGCGGTACAGCCTGCTGCCGTGAGCGCGACCGCCAGCGCGAGGGCCGACAGCCGGCGAGCGCGGCGGGAGAGGGGGCGACGACCGTCCTGCCGTGCGAGGGCGAACATCATGTGCCCGACCTGTCGGCCGACGGGCGGGGGTGCGGTACCGAGGTGTCGAGCAGGCCCTCGAGCGCGACCGCGACGCCGTCCTCGTCGTTGGACGCCGTGCGGTGCGTGACCGCGCCCAGCACGTCGGGGTGCGCGTTCGCTACGGCGTACGAGGTTCCGGCCCAGGCCAGCATGGGCAGGTCGTTGGGCATGTCGCCGAACGCCCACACGTCCCTCGCCTCGATGCCGTGCGACGCGCACCAGGCGGACAGCGCGCCGGCCTTGGTCACGTCGGGAGGGAGCAGCTCGGCGAGCCCCGCGGCCCCCGAGTAGGCGAGCAGGGCCCGGTCGCCGACCGCGTCCAGCACGCGCTCGAAGAACTCGTCCTGCGAGGTGTCGTCGGTGCGCGCGAGCAGCTTCGCGACGGGGGCGTCGAGCGCACGCTCGACCGGTCCGCGCCATTCCTCGGGCATGCCCTCGTCGTGCCGGAACGTCGGGTCGAACACCGGCCCGTCGACCCGTTCGACGGCCAGCGCGACCCCCGGCACCGCCGCCCGGAGGTCACGGACCACGTCGCCCAGGGCGAGCGGCGCGAAACCGCGCGACTCGACGACCTGGCGCGTGCCGACGTCGTACACGCACGCCCCGCCCAGGCAGATGATGACGCCGTGGCCACCAACCAGCCGCCCGACCTCCGTGAGCCAGCGCGGCGGGCGAGCGGTCACGAACACGACCTGGGTCCCGGCGTCGTCGAGGGCTGCCAGGACCTCGCGCGTGCGCTCGGAGACCGTGCCGTCCGAGCGCAGCAGCGTGCCGTCGAGGTCGGTCGCGACGACGCGGGGCGGCCGCAGGGGGCTGGTCATGCAGAGCAGCCAGCAGGGTGGGCCGGGACGGCGCGGTGGACCCCGTGGCTCAGCACGGGCACCGCCGCCGGGAGTCGATGAGTGTCCACGCCGCGAGTCTAGGTCCGTGCGGCGGCGACACGCCCGCGCGTCGTGGGCGTGACACGGCGGGACCCGACACGCGGACGGGCGCGCCGCCGACGGGCACGAGCCCGACCGGCGACGCGCCCGTCGCGAGAGGGTGTCAGCGGTAGTTCGTGAACTGCAC
>NZ_JBHXBO010000324.1:0-3782 GCF_042726775.1 Oerskovia sp. NPDC060287 | reverse complement strand
GTTGCCCTGTTAAACGGGCTCGGGGCCCGGCCTGAACAACCGGGCCTCACCTCGCGCCGCAATGGCGGGGGGCGCCCGTCCCCCCCCCGTGGCGGCCCGCCCTCCGCATGCTCGGCCGACGCCCACCGCACCCGGACGCCCGCGGTGAGCTGCGCCGTCGGGCCTCTCAGCCCAGCCGCGAGCGCAGCCAGGCGATGTCCGGGCCCATGTCGCCGTGCGTCTCGCAGATGACGGGCGCCCCGGCCGAGGCGACGACCGCGACCAGCTCGTCGGGCGGGATGAGCCCGTCGCCGAAGTGCGCGTGGCGGTCGGCCCCCGAGTCGAACGTGTCCCGGCTGTCGTTCGCGTGCACCAGGTCGATCCGCCCCGTCACCGCGCGCACCTGGTCCGCGGCGGTGCTCAGGTCGATCCCGCCCGCCCAGGCGTGGCACGTGTCGAGCGTGAACCCGACCTGGTCGCCGCCCTCCGCAGCCCCGATCGCGTCCCACAGCCGCCCGATGCTCTCGATCGTCCGGGCCATCGACTTGGCCCCGCCCGCGGTGTTCTCGATCAGCACGGGGACCTTGGCGTCGAGCGCGTCGATCGCCTTGCGCCAGTTGTCGTAGCCGACCGCGACGTCGTCGGCCGCGGTCACGTGGCCGCCGTGCACGATCACGCCCTTGGCGCCGATCTCCGCCGCGCCGTCGACGATCTTCTGGAGCGACTTGCGGCTCGGGATGCGGATGCGGTTGTTGGTGCTCGCGACGTTGATGACGTACGGGGCGTGCACGTAGACGTCGAGGTCCGCGGCCGCGGCGTCCGCGCGCAGGGCCTCGGCGCCACCGGGGTACGTGAACTCGGCGCCCTTCCAGCCCTGCGGGTCGCCCAGGAAGACCTGGACCTGGTCGGCGCCGATCGCTCGTGCCTGGTTGACGGCGTCGGCCTGGTCGACGTGTGCTCCGATACGCATGGAGCCCACGCTACGTGCAGGGCGGGACGCCCGGCGCGGCGAGCCCGTGCCGGAGCGTCAGACCAGCGCCGCGAGCGCGTCGAGCCGGCGCTTCCAGAACTCCTTGAGCGGCGCGACCTCGTCGAGCGTCGGCACCCCCGAGTAGCTCACCCCCACCCGGGTCCGGGACCCGCCCGCCACGCCCGGGCTCGTCGCGTCGAAGGTCAGGAGCACCCGGCGTGCGCGGCCGGTCGCCCCGCCCACGGCCTCGGTGGGCCAGCGCAGCCGGACGGACCGGTCGATCGTCCGCCCGACGACGTCCAGGTCGCCCGCGACCCCGACCTCCGCCAGGGCGGGACCCAACCACGCGGCGCGAGCGGCGTCGTCGGACACGAGGGCGTAGACCGCAGCGGGCGTCGCGTCCACGGTCCTGGTGACCGAGACGTCGAACGTGCCGTCGGCACGCTGACCGGGTTCGCGCATCCCGCGCTCCTGCTCGTACGCGACCGTGAGCGACTGCGCCCACCACGCGTCGACCCCCTGCTCCTCGACGAGCCAGGTGGCGATCCGGGTGTGCGTCCACCCGGTCGCGTCCTGCGCGTCGAGGAGCTCGAACCATGCTGCCCGGGGCTGTCCCGTCGCGGCCACGACCGCGTCGTCCCCGACCGTCTGCGTGCTGCGTCTGGTGACCATGCGACCACGCTACGGCGCGCCCCGGAGCTCGGCAGAAGATGACGGCGCGCGTGCACCGCGCGGGCCCGCCCGGTGATCCGCAGGGACGCGGCATGATGGACGCATGGCCATCTTCGCTTTCTCCGTCGCCCCGCTCGGTGCCGGCGAGTCCGTCACGGACTCCGTCGCCGAGGCAGTCCGCATCGTCCGTGCCTCGGGGCTGCCCAACCGGACGACGTCGATGTTCACCGAGATCGAGGGTGAATGGGATGAAGTCATGGACGTCGTCAAGCGCGCGACGGAGGCGGTCGGTGCGGGCGGGCACCGGGTCTCCCTCGTCCTCAAGGCGGACATCCGCCCAGGTCACACGGGGGAGCTGACGGGCAAGGTCGAGCGCGTCGAGGAGCGCCTCGCGCGCGACTGAGCACCGTGCGCCACCGGCATCCCACAGGGTGAAACGGGCGTTTACGGCGTGCGCCCACGGGCGTCGTAGGCTATGCGGCAACGCCGCCGTCCCCGGCAGTGTTCGAGGCTGCGTTACGAGCCGTGTCACAAGTCGCAGGAGACCACGATGCCCCTCTTCGAGGTGGACGCCGAGCGTCCAGTTCTCGTCCGCCCGTCGCAGCCGGCGGGCGGGGGGTTCGGCACGGTCGCGCAGCGCGTGGTCGACGGTCACCTGGACGGCCTGCTCGGTGAGCAGATCTTCCCCGTGCGGCAGGGCTCGTCGGTCGACGAGCCGCATCTCCTGGCACTCGACGCGGCCGGGCTGCCCGTGGTCATCGAGGTCGTCGCCGAGCTGACCGAGGAGACGCTCACCCGGGCCATGAACCATGCGGGCCGGGCCGGCCAGCTCACGCGCGCCGAGCTCGCGAGCCGCTACGCCGGGGGTGCGGGGCGCTTCCAGCAGGACGTCTCGACGTTCTACGACAACGTCCCGCTGACCCGCTCGCAAGCCACGTCGCGCGCCACCGGGGCCCGCCTGATCGTCATCTGCTCGAGCGCGGAGGAGGGGATCGTGGACGCCCTCGACTTCCTGCGCCAGCCCGGGTCGTCGGTCTCGGTCCTCAAGCTCGGGGTCATGCACGGCGCGGACGGCCGCCGGTTCGTCGACGTCTCGCCCCTGGTCCCCGAGCGCAGGTCGCGCTCGACGGTTCCGGCGGCGCCGGCGCGTCCTGCGGTCGGGACCCGGTCCGCGGCCGCCACGGCCGACTTCGCGGAGGGCGTCGCGGTGGGCCGCGCGCTGACCGGCAAGCTGCCGATCGTCACGCAGCGCTCGCGCGCGGACCGTCGGCGCGGCACCGAGCTCGACGTCGCGGAGACTCTCTACGGCTCGTCCGCGGGGTCGATGGCCGAGACGGGGCGCCTCGAGCCCGTCCTCGACCCGGTGCTCCCCGCGCCCGTGCCCGCCGCTCCGGTCCCTGCGGACCTCGAGCTGAGCGTCCCGCCGGTCGTCCCCGGCCCGGTGCCGAGCCTTCCGACCGTCCTCCCCGAGCCGCCCACCGTCCCGCCCGTCCCGCTGCTGGCGAGCCCTCCGGGCGACGAGGCGTCGGAGCAGGGCCGCTACTCGTCGTCGTCGGCGTACTCGAGCCCGCCCGACGACGCCCTCTCGTCGCGCACGCCCAGCCGGTCCTCGATCCTGACCCGGGAGTCCATCCGGACGCGCGAGTCGATCCGGACGCGCGAGTCTGTGCTGACGCGAGAGTCCTTCCAGGCCGAGGAGCCCGCGTACGACCCGCTGTCCTACCAGCCGCCCGCGAACGTCCCCGTGGTCGACGCCCTGAGCACGATCGACCCGCTCGGGCAGGGCCTCGTGCCCTCCCCGCCGCCTCCGCCCGCGCCGGCTCTCGACGACGACCCGGACGACGACCCCGACCTCCACGCGCTCGCGCGGTCCTTCGGCACGCCGGTCGCGCTCGTCTGGTCGCGCCCGCGCCGCGGGCAGCGCTTCGAGGCGGTCCTGTACCCGGACGGATTCATCGAGCTGACCGACGGCGCCCGCTTCCGTCACCCGGACGCGGCAGCGGTCGCGGTGTCGGGGACCGCGACGGCCGACGGGTGGAGCGTGTGGCGCCTGGGCGACGGCGGGCCCACGCTCACGGACGCGTTCCGCGAGCAGTACGCCTGACACCTGGACGCGTCAGGCCGGCGCGACACCGCTGAGGCCGCCGACGAACGGGAAGGG
>NZ_JBHXBO010000323.1:0-3844 GCF_042726775.1 Oerskovia sp. NPDC060287 | reverse complement strand
CTCCCGGAGAGGTCACCCCGCGCACCGGATCAGCTCAGGCCGAGGTCCTTGTAGGCCTGGACTGCCTTGTCCCACGACGCCTGGGCGTCAGCGGTCTTCTCGACGTCGACGCGCTTGATGGCGTCCTGGACCGTCTGGTGGATCGCGAAGTAGTTCGCGCCCTTGAACGGGGCCCCGTCGATCGCGAGCGCACGGTTGACGAAGATCGTGCCGACCGGTGCGTCGTTGAAGAACTCGTTGGTGAAGGTCTGCACGGCCTCGGACTCCTGCGCCTCGATCTGCGAGGGGAAGGTGCCGGCGTTGGTGAACGCCGTGGTCTGCTGCGCGGGGTCGGTCAGCCAGGCGGCGAGCTCCTTGGCGGCGTCGGCGTTCTTGCCCGACGCGGGCACCGTGAGGAACGATCCGCCCCAGTTGAGGCCGCCACCGGGGAAGACGTCAGCGACGTTCCAGCCGGTCACGCCGCCCGAGCGCTCCTCGACCGGGCCGGTCATCCACGCGGGGCAGATCATCGTGGCGAAGCCGTTGTTCTGGAACGCGGCGTCCCAGTCGGCGCTCCACTGCTCAAGACCTGCGGAGAGGCCGTTGGTGGCCGACTGCTCGACGACCGTGTTGTAGATGTCCTGGATCGCGGTGTTGGTCGCGAGGTCCTTGGGCGTGCCGTCGGACTCCTCGTAGGCGTTGTCGATCTGGTTGACCATGCCCTGGGAGATCGACATCGCGCTGTCGTACCAGGCGGCGTCGCTCGCTGCGGCGAAGGTGGCGCCTGCGGCGAAGTAGTCGTCCCACGTCGCGTCGGCCCCGCCGAGCAGCTCGGCGACCGCTGCCGGGTCGGTCGGGAGGCCCGCGGCCTCGAAGAGGTCCTGGCGGTAGCAGATCGCGCTCGGGCCGATGTCGGTGCCGTAGCCGATGACCTTGCCGTCGGTGGTCGTGGCCTGCTGGACCTTCCAGTCGACCCAGCGGCCGTCGAGCGACGCGTCGGTCAGGTCGGTGAAGAGGTCGGGGTACTGCATGAGCTCGGGGAGCCAGTCGACCTCGATGGCTTCGATGTCGGCCAGGCCGTCGCCACCGGCGGCGAGCTTGGTCGTGAGGTTGGTGCGTGCGTCCTCGGACTTCGCGGCCTTGGTCTGCTTGACCGTGACGTTGGGGTGCTCGGCGGTGTAGGCCGCGAGGAGCTCGTCGGTGTAGCCGAAGTCGTTGAACGTGGCGACGGTGAGGGTGATCTTCTCGCCGTCGGCGGACCCGCTGCTGTCGTCCGACGAGCCGGAGCCCGAGGAGCAGGCGGTCAGGGTGAGGGTGAGGGCCGCGAGTCCTGCGACGGCGGCGGTTGCCGTGCGGGTGCGGGTCGGACGGGTGCTGCTCAGCACGATGACTCCCTTGTCGGTGATCGGCGTGGCAGCGCTCCCACGGTCAGGGGTGGTAGCGCTCCCACGAAGTGCCACGATGGTGGCCCGCCGGTTCTGGAGATGTCAACCTCGCGACGTGACAATCCGTCGTGGAAACGCTCCCATGAGTGTATCTGTGCAGGTCAGAGCGATATGGTCACGATGGTCGTTCCTCAATCGTTATTGGTTCCCGACCGCCTGGAAAGTAAGTTGGACGGCCGTTCAGCTCCGCTCGCAGTGCTGGCCGGCGGACGATCGCGGGGAGCTCAGGGGGCCGTGAGCCACTCCACGCCGGCCTGCTCCTCCGACGCCAGGGTCGTGCGGACAGCACCCGCCGCGGCCTCCTCGACGGCCGCCGCGAACAGGGGGACCGTGGCCTTGAGCTCGCCGTCGTACGAGTGCCGCGTGCCGCCGTCGGGCAGGGCCTCGAGCGTGACTGTGCCGGTCATGCGCACGGGCGCCCCCGTGATCTCGAGCGAGACCGTCCCGCGCCGGACGTCGCCGTCGGCGGGCTCCCACACCTCTGCCTGGCGGACCTCGAGCGCGTTGCCCACGAACGCGCGCAGGTGACCCGGGATCTGGTCCGTGGGCAGCGTGCGCCGCACGACCACCGAGAAGCCCTCGTCGATCGAGCCCGTCACGTCCGCGAGCTCCACGAGGGCCTGAGAGCCGCCCGTGCGCTGTGCGCGCCACCGGACGAAGGCCTCGCTCGCGAGCATCCGGGTGACCTCGTCGAGACCGGCGGGGTAGTGCAGATCGACGCTCAGGTGCACAGGTTCTCCTCGGGACGTGCTGACCGGCGCGCAGGGTGCGCCAGGGAGACCGACTCTACCGAAGGAGAGGCCCCGATCCCGTGAAGACGCCCACGGATGCGTACGCTGGGGCTCGTGTCTGCCATGAGTGACTTGATCTCCCGCCACGCCGAGCTGTCGCCTGCCGACAACGAATGGCTGCACCTGCTCGTCGGCGACTGGCAGGTGGTCTCCGACCTGGCCTTCGCGGACCTCGTCCTGTGGCTCCCCACCGACGACGGCAGCTTCGTCGCCGTCGCGCAGTGCCGGCCCAGCACGGGCGCAACGGTCCACTACGACGACATCGTGGGCTCGACCGCGCCCGAGGGCCAGCGGCCCCAGCTCGAGCGCGCCCTGTCCGAGGCCCGGTCGCAGCGCTCGCGCGAGCCGCGCTGGTTCGGGGCGTACGCGGTCCGTGAGGAGGCCATTCCGGTCGTCCACAACGGGCACGCGATCGCCGTCGTCGCGCGCCAGACGAACCTCGGGAGCGGGCGCACGCCCAGTCGGCTCGAGCTCAACTACGTCGAGGCCGCCGACGACCTCATCGCGATGATCTCCCGTGGCGAGTTCCCGGCCCCCAACGCGGCGACCGGCCCCCGCCGTGGTGCACCCCGCGTGGGCGACGGCCTGATCCGGCTCAACTCCGAGGGCGAGGTCCTCTACGCGAGCCCCAACGCCCTGAGCTGCTTCCACCGTCTCGGCGTGATCGGGCCGCTCGTGGGCCGCTCGCTCATCGAGGTCACGACCGACCTGATCGAGCACCAGACGCCCGTCGACGAGTCCCTGCCGCTCGTGGTCATGGGGCGCGCCCCGTGGCGCACCGACATCGAGGCCCGCGGGGTCGCGCTCTCGTTGCGTGCCCTGCCGCTCACCGAGTCGGGGCAGCGGATCGGTGCGGTGCTGCTGTGCCGTGACGTGTCCGAGCTGCGTCGCCGCGAGCGCGAGCTCATCACCAAGGACGCGACGATCCGCGAGATCCACCACCGGGTCAAGAACAACCTGCAGACCGTCGCCGCCCTGCTGCGCCTCCAGGCGCGCCGCATGGACGTGCCCGAGGCGCGTGCGGCACTCGAGGAGGCCATGCGCCGCGTCGCGACCATCGCGCTGGTCCACGAGAGCCTCTCGCAGACCCTCGACGAGGAGGTCGAGTTCGACGACATGGGTGGGCGCGCGCTGCGTCTCGCCGCGGACGTCGCCTCGGCCGACACCAAGGTCCGTACGGTCCAGACCGGGAGCTTCGGGCTGGTGCCCGCGGAGGACGCCACGCCGCTCGCGCTCGTCCTCACCGAGCTCGTGACCAACGCGGTCGAGCACGGCTTCGCGAACCGGACGAACGGTACGGTCGAGATCGACGCGCAGCGCGACGGGTCGGCGCTGCGGATCATCGTCGCCGACGACGGGGTGGGCATGCCCGTGCCGGGCACCGAGCCCTCGGAGAAGCCCAAGAAGAGCGGTCTGGGCTCGCAGATCGTCGCGACCCTCGTGTCCAACGAGCTGGGCGGGACCATCGAGTGGTCGGATCGTCCGGGCGGCGGGACCCAGGTCGTGCTGCAGCTCGTCCTGCGTGACGGCGGGGGCTCCCGTCAGGGATGACGAGGGCCTCGACGGAGAGGATCCAGAACGCCGACAATTCTCTTCCGAAGGCAAACATAAAGGGCCGTCACCAGCAGG
>NZ_JBHXBO010000322.1:0-3866 GCF_042726775.1 Oerskovia sp. NPDC060287 | reverse complement strand
GCACCTTCTTCACGACGGCCCACTTCGCGGGGTACCCGATCGTCCTCGCGCGGCTCGACCGTGTCGCGGTGCCCGAGCTCGAGGAGCTCGTCGAGGACGCGTGGCTGGCGCGAGCACCGAAGCGCCTCGCGCAGTCCTTCCTCGAGCAGACGGAGTAGGCGCGGGTCAGCGCGTCAGGACGCCCACAGCTCGTGCGCGTCCTGGCCCGCGCCTCGAGCATCACGTTCGACCTGGGTGATCTCGGCCCAGACGGCGTCGAGCGAGAGGCCGAGCACACCCGCGATCGCCGCGATCGTCGGGAACGCGGGGGTCGCGACCCGGCCCGTCTCGATCTTCCGGAGGGTCTCGGGTGAGACGCCGGCGTCGAGTGCGACCTCGAGCATCGAGCGATCGCCCCTCGCTCGACGCAGGAGGGCGCCGAGACGCTGTCCACGCTCGACCTCGGCTGGCGTGAGGGGCAACCTGACCATGGTTCCGATTCTAGTACCGGGATAATATGACCGGTATAGTTATCGGAAGCATGAGGAAGGCTCACTCCATGATCGAGATCCTGAACCCCGCCGAGGTGGCTCGGGCGCGTGAGACCGGCGCCCTGGTCGCTCACATCCTGCAGACCCTCAAGGGCCGCAGCACCGTCGGCACGAACCTCCTGGACGTCGACCGGTGGGCGCAGGCCATGATCACCGAGGCGGGCGCGCAGTCCTGCTACGTCGACTATGCGCCGTCGTTCGGGCGGGGACCGTTCGGGCACCACGTCTGCACGGCCGTCAACGACGCCGTGCTGCACGGCAAGCCGCACGACCGCACGCTCGAGGACGGCGACCTGCTGACGCTCGACCTCGCGGTGTCGCTGGGTGGTATCGCCGCCGACTCCGCCATCAGCTTCGTCGTGGGTGGCTCGAAGCCACCGGAGAGCGTCGCGATGATCAGGGCGACCGAGGACGCTCTGGTCGCGGGTATCGCGGCGGCCGGGCCGGGGGCTCGCGTCGGCGACGTCTCGCACGCCATGGGCGCCGTCCTCAGCGCGGCGGGGTATCAGGTCAACACCGAGTTCGGGGGGCACGGCATCGGATCGACGATGCACCAGGACCCGCACGTCCCGAACATCGGACGGCCTGGTCGGGGGTACCGGCTGCGCCCCGGGCTCCTGCTCGCGCTGGAGCCGTGGGTCATGGAGGACACCGCCGAGCTCGTCACCGACGCCGACGGCTGGACTCTCCGCAGCGCGACGGGCTGCCGGACGGCGCACAGCGAGCACACGATCGCGATCACCGACGACGGGGCCGAGATCCTCACCCTGCCGCGGCCCTCGTGAGGTCGGGCCACGGCGGGCCGGCCCCCGCTCGCCCGGCCCGCCGGGCCGTTCCGTCCTAGGCTCGGCTCATGACGTTCGCCGAGGTGATCGAGGTCGTCGGCAAGGTGGTCGACGCCGCAGGGGTCGCCGCGATGGTGGTCGGCGCCCTGTACGCGACGTTCTTGTCGTTGACCCGGCGACGCGAGGGCGACGTCTACCGGTTGTTCCGGCGCCGGCTCGGCAGGTCGATCCTGCTCGGGCTCGAGCTCCTCGTCGCCGCCGACATCATCCGGACCGTCGCCATCACCCCGACGCTCGAGAGCGTCGGGGTGCTCGCGGCGATCGTCCTGATCCGGACGTTCCTGAGCTTCTCGCTCGAGCTCGAGATCACGGGCCGGTGGCCGTGGCAGCAGGCGCCCTCGGAGGAGAAGCCGGGCGTGCGGGAGGAGCCCGCCGGACCCTGAGCAGCGGCTCGATCGGCGGGCCCTCCGGTCCCGGGCCGTTCCGCTGCTCCGGACGGGGTGAACTTCCCTCGCCGGGCCGCCTACGCTGGAACCATGCCCTCCCTCGACGTCTCCGGCCGTACCCTCGCACCCGAGGTGACCGGCGCCGTCGGGCAGGTCCTGGGCAGTGACGACTGGCTGCCGCTCGCTGCGGCGCACGCCGCGCGCGCGGATGCCCTGACCGCGGGCTGGCGCGAGCGCAAGGTCCGCGGCGAGAAGCACGCGGTCGAGGACTTCCTCTTCACCTACTACCCCACTCGTCCGGCCCAGCTGCGCCGCTGGCACCCGGGTGCGGGCGTCGCTCTCGCTCCCGGCGAGGAGGGCGCGCCCGACGACGTCGCTCCCCTCCTCGCCGAGCGTGCGGACTGGCGGTGGTACCGGACCGAGGCGGCCGGGGCCGTGACCCTCGACGTCGACGCGTACCTCGCCGACCGGGGGGACACCGTGCGCTACGCGCGCGAGCTGCTCTCGGCCACGGCGTCACGCCCGGCGACGCTCGGGTGCTTCGGGCTGCACGAGTGGGCCATGGTCTACCGGGACCACGCCGAGGGGCGCGACCATCGCCACCCGCTGCCGCTGCGGCTCGGGGCGCAGGGGACGGACGAGGTCGTGGCGTCGCACCCGGTGAGGTGCTCGCACTTCGACGCGTTCCGCTTCTTCACCCCGGAGGCCGTGGGCCTCAATCGTCTGCAGCCCACCCGCGAGACGCAGCCCGCGCTCGAGCAACCGGGCTGCCTGCACGCCAACATGGACCTCTACAAGTGGGCGACCAAGCTGTCCCCCGCGGTGCCGAGCGGTCTGGTGCTCGACGCTTTCGAGCTCGCACGCGACATCCGCTGGGTCGACATGAAGGCGAGCCCCTACGACGTCTCGTCCTACGGCGAGGCGCCCGTGGCGATCGAGACGCCCGAGGGCAAGGCCGAGTACGTGCGGCTGCAGCGCGGGTTCGCCGAGCGCTCGGCCGTGCTGCGCGCCCGGCTGCTCGAGGTCTGCGAGAACCTGCTGGGCTGAGTGGCTCTCCGGTTCCCGTCGACAGGTCGGTGCGTGCGACAGTTGCCAGCATGACCAGGCCGCTGACGGACTGTGAGCGCGATGTGCTCGACGCGCTGCTGTCGACGGACCTCGACGGAGCGACCGAGCTTCGCCGACAGGCCCGGAGGGCCGTGGTGTCCGGCGCCTGCGGTTGCAGCTGCCCGTCGATCGACTTCCGGACCGGTACCGAGATGCGTGTCATCGTGGACGCGGCCGTGGTCGACTCCACCGACAGCCTGTTCCTCTACACGCTCGACGGCGAGCTCGGCGGCATCGAATGGGTCGGCGTCACTGAGGACGGACCGATCGAGCTTCCCGAACCTGCGCGCCTCACGATCAGCCCGGCCTGACCCACCCGCCGCTGGAGCCCACGCGGGCTGAGTGCCAGACGGCCTCAAACTCCGACTGTTCGACGAGCGCGACCACGAACTGGGGATCCTTCGCGATCTCCGCAGGAAGCGGCACGGGGATCACTCCGAGGCCGGTGCTCTCGGACTCGTGGTCCTCGTCAGCCCACGTCAGACTCCCGTCGGCGAACTCGTCGACCTTGCGTGCCTCCCACCCTCCGACTACGTGCGCCCACAGAACCACCGGATCGGTGGCGCTGCCGTGGATCCACCGAACACGCTGGAAGTACTCGCTCGTCATTCCGCCATACTCCCGTACCGTCCTCAAGGATCAGTGAGGTATGACCGGCACCGACGACCAACCGGACAGCCGGGAGCGCTTCTCCAGCACCGTGCCTGCGTGTGCAAAGCCTTGAAGAACGTCCACAAGTGGGCGACCAAGCTGTAGCCCGCAGCGCCGAGCGGGCTGGTGCTCGATGCCTTCGAGCCCGCAGGCGACATCCGCTGGGTCGACATGTCGGCGAGCCTCTACGACGTCCCGTCCTACGGCGAGGAACCCGTGGCGATCGAGACGCCCGAGGGCAAGCACGGGTTCGCCGAGCGCTCGGCTGGGCTGGGCTGAGGGACGCCACGCGCCGGTGAGACGCGCCGGGCCGTTCCGCGGCCCAGGTGGTGGGTTGTGTTTTCTGC
>NZ_JBHXBO010000321.1:0-3872 GCF_042726775.1 Oerskovia sp. NPDC060287 | reverse complement strand
GGCAGGGACGTGCTGCCCGACGGCGCCGCGCCCCGACGCGTTCCCGCCGCCCCGCGCTCTCCCGCCCCGCCCGACGGCGCCCCGCACCCCGACCTGTCCCTCGCGGTGCGCATGGGGCTGGGCAGCGTGCGCGGGGTGGGGGACCCGGTCGCGGAGGCGATCGTCGCGGCGCGCGCGGCCGGACCGTTCACGGACCTCCGCGACCTGGTGCGTCGCGTCGACCTGACCACGGCCCAGCTCGAGGCGCTCGCGACGGGCGGCGCGCTCGAGTCCCTGGGCGTGGCCCGGCGCGAGGCGCTGTGGGCCGCCGGGGCCCTCGCCCAGGAGGGCCCGGACACGCTGCCGGGGGTCTCGGTCGGCGTCGAGGCGCCCACGCTGCCGGGCATGAGCGAGGTCGAGACCGCGGTCGCGGACGTGTGGGCCACGGGCGTCTCGACCGACTCGTACCCGACCCAGTACGTGCGTCCCGGGCTGCGCAGGGCCGGGGTCATCACGGTCGCAGAGGCGGTCGAGCACGAGGCCGGTCGGCGGGTCGCGGTCGGGGGAGTCGTGACACACCGCCAGCGCCCCGGGACGGCGGGCGGCGTGACGTTCCTGTCGATCGAGGACGAGACGGGCCTGCTCAACGTCATCTGCACGCCCGGCCTGTGGCAGCGGTTCCGCCGGGTCGCGCGGTCGTCGCCCGCGCTCGTGGTGCGGGGGCGCCTCGAACGGGCCGACGGCGCCACGAACCTCCTCGCGGAGCACCTCGCGCCGCTGTCGCTGCAGGTCGCGTCACGGTCGCGGGACTTCCAGTAGACCTCCGCTGGCATACTCGGGGCCCATGAGGACCGGACCCGCACGTGCCCGTCGTCGATCGATGCCCGCGCTCTTGACCGGGGGCGCGGCCGCTGCCCTCGTCCTGGTGACCGGGTGCGGGGCGACCCCCGTCACGCCCGACGACCTCCTGGAAGCGCAGGGCGACCTGACGTCGGGCGTCGCGTTCGTGTCCTCGGTCGGGCGCTCCGGGCTCGACCTGATGGTCGAGCCCGGTGCGCTCGCGGACGGGGAGGACGTGCCGAGCGCTGCGCCGCTCACCGTCGCGGTCACGTGCGAGGGCGACGGAGACGCGCACGTGACGGTCGACGGCGCAGCCCTCGGATCGGTCTCGTGCGGGTTCCGCCGCGGCGACACGGGGTACGTCGCGCTGACGACCGGGGACGAGGTGGACCTGCGCCTCGGCCATGGCGTCACCGTCGAGGTGGACACGGGGGCGGCCGTGGCGGTGTCGGTGCTGGTCGAGCAGGCGGGCTGACAGGGGTGCCTTCGCTGCGTACCGCGGCCGCGTACGACGGGCAGCGCCCCTATCGGATCGGGGAGGTCCACGACGAACCGACGACCGAAGACCTCGCGTGGATGCGGGCCCGAGACGTCGACGGACTCTCGATCAGGCCCCCGCGAGGCACGCGCCGGGTCTTTCCGCTGGACTGGGTGGAAGGCCTCGGACTGCTGCGGTACCTGGAGATCGTGAGCCCTCGGCCCGTCGGTGCGGTCCCGGCGAGCATCGCCGACGGGCTCGAGATCCTTCACGTGCAGGGGCGACTCCACGCAGAGCTCGACCTGGCTCGGGCACAACGTCTGCGCAGCCTCACGCTCGCACAGGACCAGGTGGAGGCCCTGTCGTCCGCGCCGGTGCTCGAGCACTGTGGTCTGGAAAGTGCGACGAAGTTCTCGTCAAGCATCTTCGAGGGGTGCGCCTCGCTGCGGAGCGCGTTCGTCACCGCCGACGCTCGGGCGGCCAACCCCGTCTGGGACTTCTCGGCCCAGGGTGAGATCCCTCTGGAAAGGCTCACCCTGATGGACGTAGGGGCCCGTAGCCTCGACGGGATCGCAGCCCTGCCGAGGCTCCGCGAGCTCACCATCCTCCCGCGGGAGGACGCGGGGCTCGAGCAGCATCTCGACCTGAGGCCCCTGGCTGCGTGCTCGAGGCTGCGGCGACTCGTCCTCCACCGGAGCGGCACCCTGGACAACGCCCAGGTCCTGGACGAGCTGACGGACCTCGAGACGGTGAAGGTCCGGCGAGGAGCCGTGGACCGCGCCGTCGAGGACCGGGCGTGGCTCAGGGTGCTGTGACGCGGGTCCGCCGCCGCCGAGATGCGGCTGACGGGGGTCGTCTCGCCGGAAGGACCCCCGATGGCCGCATCTCGATCGGTCGGACGCCGCCCACCCCCGCTTGGCCCCGAACTCCAGGGCTCTGCCGTGGGCATCGTCCAGGACCACGGCCCGGGCGACCCCTCTCCAGTGGGAGGCCGACGGCCTCGAGCGCACGCGAAGCTGAGCACGCGAGGCCGAGCATGAGGTTGGGGTCGCTCTGGGCGCCAGAACGACCACAACCTCGTGCTCGGCAGCCCACCGGCCGGCCATGACCGTCAGACGAGCGGCTTGCGCATGCTGAAGTTCGTCAGCGAGACCCCGCGGAGCACGGGCCGGCGCTCCTCGACCACGACGAACCCGTGCTTCTCGAAGAAGGGGCGAGCCGTGAGGCTCGCGTACGTCGTGAGCTCGACGGCGCCGTGCTCGCGGGCCACGCGCGTCACGTGCTCGAGCAGTGCGGAGGCCACACCGCGCCGGGTGACCGCGGGGTCGACGAACATCATGTCGATGTACCCGCTGTCGTCGACGTCGCTGAACCCGAGGACCTCGTCGCCCTCGACCGCGACGACGGTGTCGGTCTGCAGGCGCTTGACCGCCCAGACGTCGAGCGAGATGTCGTCCGCACCCCAGGCCGCGATCTGCTCGGGCGAGTAGTCCTTGCTCGCCGTGACGCGCACTGCTCGCAGGAACACGCGGAGCGTCGCTTCCGCGTCGGACTCGTCGTAGGCGCGCAGGATCATGGCGTCGAGCCTAGCCCGCGGACGCGCCCGGTCGTCGGGCCATCGTGCCCGGGCAGGGGTGCCCGACGTCTCAGCCGTCCCGTGAATCCGCCGTGTGGTCCGGTACCCGGTCCGCTCCTGCCGACAGCGACCACACCATGCTCACGGTGAGTGCAGTGAGGACGGAGTAGATGATCAGGGCGATCCACGAGGCAGCGGTCCCCTCGCCCCGGCTCGGGAGCCAGACCTCGGCGTCGGGGCCGTGCGCGAGGAGCACGACGAGGGCGTAGACGGCTGCGCCGCCCGCGGCGAGAACGAAGGGGCTCATGGCGGCCAGCCAGAGGAGTCGTCGGCGGGTCATGGGCGTCCTGCGTCTCGCTCTCGGTGAGGGATGTTCCGGGGCGCCTCGCACCGTGCGCGGCGGTCGTCGGTGGGGTGCCCGTCGACCCTATCGCCGACGGGCCCGGTGACGGCCTCCGTGCCCCGCGAAGTCCAGGGATCGAGACGCGTCGCGGTCCTCGACGTGCTCGGGCACGTCGCGGGCAGAGCGCGGGAGGTCAGGGCGCCGGGGGCTGAGACGCAAGGAGAGAGCCGGTGGTTGGACACAGAGTGCTGCACGTCGCCTTCAGCGACGACTGGGAGGCCTGCGAACGCTTCGGCGAGTACGACGTCGCCACGCGCAACACGTTGTACGAGGTCGCGGGGTTCGTGCACGCCACGACCCTCTCCGCCCTCCCGTCGGTGCTGCACGGCCCGTACGCCGACGCCGCGATCCCGCTGGTCCTGGCCGTGATCGACGAGGAGTCCCTCGCGGACGAGGGCATCGAGGTCGTGTGGGAACCGGCCGACGGAGCCGGCGCGGTCCCGAGGATCCTCGGTGCCTTCCCGATGGACGGACGGACCGTCCCGGCGGTCATCGAGCTCGAACACGCCGACGGACGGTGGGTGGTCCCGGACCTCTCGGGCTTCTCCGTCCGTCCGTAGCGGGGACGTGGACGGGGGGTGTGCGCGGAGCGGGAT
>NZ_JBHXBO010000320.1:0-3889 GCF_042726775.1 Oerskovia sp. NPDC060287 | reverse complement strand
CTTTCGAGGCGTGCTCCTTAGGCCACTCGGACACGCTACCCAGCCGAGAACTCCCGGCTGCAGAAGGATACCCGCTCAGAGCGTGAGGACCGAATCGGGCGTCTGCGAACTCATATCCCCGGCTACCCCGGGTCATAGCGACCTCACAGGTTCGGACGGCTCACTGGAGGAGTTCACTTCCCCGTCACCTGGAGGTCACCCGTGACCCAGCCCCCACAGCTCGTGCTGTACCTCGTCGACCTCGTCGCCGTGCTCGTCCTGACGTTCGGCCTCTACTTCCCGCGTCACCGGCGCCGCGACCTGGTCGTCGCCTACCTGGGCGTCAACGTGGGTGTCCTGGCCGTCGCCGCGACGCTCGCGAGCAGCACGGTCGGCGCGGGCCTGGGTCTCGGCCTCTTCGGTGTCCTGTCGATCATCCGCCTGCGCTCGACCGAGCTGTCGCAGCACGAGGTCGCCTACTACTTCGCCGCCCTCGCCCTGGGTCTCCTGGGCGGGCTCGGCGCGAGCGCTGGCTGGCTCGGCGTCGCGGGCAGCGCCCTGATCCTGGTGGTCATGGCGGCCGCGGACCACCCGCGCCTCCTGCGCCGCCACCGCAGCCAGGTCATCATGCTCGACCGCGCGTTCCCCGACGAGGCCGGCCTCGTCGCCTACCTCGAGCAGCTCCTGGGCGCGCACGTCCACTCGGCCTCGGTCCAGCGCCTCGACCTGGTCAACGACACGACCCTGGTCGACGTCCGCTACGAGGTCGCGCCGGGCGGAGGCGTCATCGCGAGCAGCGGCGGAGCGCCGGTCGCCGCAGCGCTCCCGGGCGCCACGGGCACGGGGCAGGTGTCGGCATGACCACGTACCTGCCCGACGGCGCCACGTCCGACACCCTCGCCGCACCCCACGCGGGGTTCTCGCCCATCTCGCTCGACGAGCTCGTCGAGTCGGCCTCGCTCCAGACGCGGATCGACCGCAAGTACGTCCTGCACCGGGCCGAGGCGCGCACGGTGCTCGCCGACCTGGTCGAGAGGGAGCCGGGCGTGCGGGTCCTCGACATCGACGGCCGTCGCGACTTCGCGTACGAGTCGGTGTACTTCGACACCCCCGACCTCACGAGCTACCACCTGGCGGCGCACCGGCGCCGCCGCCGGTTCAAGGTCCGGACCCGCACCTACCTGGACTCGGGAGAGGCGTGGCTCGAGGTCAAGACGCGCGCGGCCCGCGGGTCGACCGTCAAGGAGCGCGTCGAGCACGAGCCCGACGCCCGGTGCGCGCTCGGCGACGGCCGCCGCTTCGTGTCCGCGACGCTCGACGACGCCGCGATCCCTGCGGCGGCGGACCTGCCGCTCTCGGCCGGGCTCGTGACCCGCTACCGACGGACCACGCTGTTCCTCCCCGGGAACGCACCGGGCGCACCGGCCGCCCGCGCGACGCTCGACACCGACCTCACGTGGCTGCTCGACGAGGGCACGCCCGCGGGTCGCAGCGCGGCGGTCGCCGACCTCGTGGTCGTCGAGACCAAGACCGGGTCGACGCCGTCGTGCCTCGACCACCTGCTCTGGCGCAGCGGCCACCGGCCGCAGCGCATCTCCAAGTACGGCACGGGTCTGGCGGTCCTCCGCCCCGACCTGCCGGGTACGCCGTGGCGGCGCGTCATCCGCCGCTACGTCGAGCCCTCCCTCACCACCTCCCACGACAGGAGCACCTGATGCGACTCCGCAGACCGACCACCGTCACCACCGCGGTCCTGACCGCCACTCTCACCGCCACCGCGCTCGTCGGCTGCACGGCCGACGCCGGCGAGAGCACGAGCGCCACCACGAGCGACGCCGCGTCCGCCACCACCGCGTCGACCGCCGTCGCAGGCCTGACCCCCGAGGAGGCCATGGCCGCGAACGCCGAGCCGCACGCCTCGGGAGCCGACGACGAGGACCTCACCTGGGACGAGTCCGAGGAGGTGGCGATCTCCCTCGAGGGCGACTCGGCCCAGGCCGACGGCGACGGCGTGACCGTGGACGGCTCGACCGTCACGATCACCCAGGCCGGCACGTACCGCGTCACGGGCGAGGTGACCGACGGGCAGGTCGTCGTGGCCTCGTCGGGCGACGGCGTGGTGCGCCTCGTGCTCGACGGTGCGAGCGTCACGAGCTCGACGACCTCGGCACTGGTCGTGGACGACGCGGCGAGCGCCGTCGTCGTCCTGGCCGACGGCTCGACGAACCACCTCGAGGCCACGGGGGCGGCTGTCGACGCGGACGGTGACGGCAGCACCGACGAGCCCGACGGTGCCCTGTTCTCCTCGGCCGACCTGACGATCGGGGGCACGGGCTCGCTCGACGTGGTCAGCGCCTCGACCGACGGGATCGTGAGCAAGGACGGTCTGGTGGTCGCCGGCGGGACCCTCACGGTCGACGCGGGCGACGACGGCATCCGCGGCAAGGACTACCTGGTCGTGACGGACGACGCGTCGATCACGGTCACGGCGGTCGCCGACGGCCTCAAGTCGACCAACGCCGACGACGAGACCATGGGCTACGTCGCGGTCCTCGGCGGGACCGTCGACATCACGTCGGGCGACGACGGCATCCAGGCCGAGACCGACGCGATCGTCGCCGACGCGACCGTCTCCATCGCCGCCGCCGGGGGCGTGGGCGCCGAGGTCGCCGAGGACGCCTCGGCGAAGGGCATCAAGGGCGACGTCGGGGTCGTGGTCGGCGGCAGTGCCGACGTGAGCGTCGACGCCGCCGACGACGGCCTGCACTCGAACGGTGCGGTGTCGGTCTCGGACGGCGAGATCACGCTCGCCTCGGGAGACGACGGTGTCCACGCCGACGGCGACCTCACGGTCTCGGACGGCACCCTCACGGTCACCGAGTCGGTCGAGGGCCTCGAAGGGGCGACCATCACGCTCGCGGGCGGCGACGTCAAGGTCACGTCCTCGGACGACGGCGTGAACGCCGCGGGCGGGACGAGCACCACGTCGGACACCGCGGGCACCACGCAGGACGGCGCCGCGCAGCAGGATGCCCCCGCGGGCGACGGCGAGATGCCCGACGACTTCACACCCCCGGCCGACGGCGAGATGCCGGCCATGCCCGACGGAGCCGCGCCGGGCGACGGCACGGCAGGCGAGCGGCCCGCGATGCCCGACGGCGCCGCCCCCGGCGGGCAGGCAGGCGGCCAGGGCGGTGGCCCCGGTGGCGAGAGCGCCGACACCGGCGACTACTGGCTCAAGATCACGGGCGGGACCCTCGTGGTCGACGCGGGCGGAGACGGCCTGGACAGCAACGGGACGATCGAGATCACGGGCGGCACGACCGTGGTCCAGGGCCCGACGAACTCCGGCAACGGCGCGCTCGACACCGCCGGGGCGTTCACGATCTCTGGCGGCACGCTGCTCGCAGCGGGCAGCTCGGGCATGGCGGTCGCCCCGGACACCGACTCGTCGCAGGGCTGGGTCGCGGCGAACCTCGACCAGACCGCCACCGCCGGAACCGTGGTCCACGTCCTGTCCGACGACGGCACGACCCTCGTGTCCTACGAGGTCACCAAGGACACGGAGAACATCGTCTACTCGTCGCCCGAGATCACGACGGGCGCGACGTACGTCTTCCAGGCCGGCGGCACGCTCGGCTCGGCCGACACGACGGGCCTCTCGTCGGACGGCAGCACCGACGGGGCCACGCAGGTCGCGACGGCCACCGCGGGCGAGTTCGCGGGCGGCGGCACGGGAGGCATGGGTGGCGGAGGCCGCCGACCCGGTGCCACCGGCTCGACCGACACCACGGGCGAGGCGACGACGAGCGGTACGTGACGCCGTCGGGCGTGCGCGGCCGTGAGCCGTAGGCGCGCGACGTCCGGGTCCGGACGACAGACGCGAGAGGGGTGCCGCACCCGACGGTGC
>NZ_JBHXBO010000319.1:0-3896 GCF_042726775.1 Oerskovia sp. NPDC060287 | reverse complement strand
GTCCGGGCCCTTCGTCGTACGGCAGCGGCCGTGGTCGGGCCGACCAGGGGACCGACGGCCGGGTGGGGAGCCGGGCCGTCGGGGCGGGTCAGGCCTCGACCGACACCTGCGACCCGTACAGGTCGTCGATCGTGGTCGAGAAGTCCTTGAGGACCAGCCCGCGCTTGACCTTGAGCGACGGGGTCAGGTAGCCGTTGTGCTCGGTGAAGTCGGTCGTCAGCACCTGGATCTTGCGGATCGACTCGGCCCGCGAGACGGCCTCGTTGGCGCGGGTCACGGCGCGGTCCAGGGCCGCGAGGACCGTGGGGTCCGCGGCGGCCGTCGCGACGTCCATGGCGGGCAGGCCGTGCGTCGAGAGCCATCCCGGGAGCATCTCGGGGTCGAGCGTGACCAGGGCGCCGATGAACGGGCGCTGGTCGCCGACCACGACGACCTGGCTCACGAGCGGGTGGGCGCGCAGTCGGTCCTCGAGCTGGGCCGGGGCGACGTTCTTGCCGCCCGCGGTCACGATGATCTCCTTCTTGCGACCCGTGATCCGCAGGTAGCCGTCGGAGTCGATCGAGGCGAGGTCGCCCGTGCGGAACCAGCCGTCCTGGAGGACCTCGGCCGTCAGGTCGGGCTGGTTGTGGTACCCGCGGAAGACGTGGTCGCCCCGGACGAGCAGCTCGCCGTCGGGGTCGACCTTGATCGCCGTGCCGGGGAACGCGGGGCCCACGGTGCCGATCTTGAGCCGGCCGGGCAGGTTCACCGCGGTCGGGGCCGTGGTCTCGGTCAGGCCGTAGCCCTCGAGGATCGTCAGACCGACCCCGCGGAAGAAGTGACCGAGGCGCTCGCCGAGCGGGGCCCCTCCCGAGATCGAGTGCGTGAGGTCGCCGCCGAGCGCGGCGCGCATCGTCGTGAACACCAGGCGGTCGGCCACCGCGTGCTGAGCCTTGAGCACGACCGAGGGGCCGGACGGCTTGTCGAGGGCGCGCGAGTAGGTGATGGCGACCTTCGCGGCCCAGTGGAAGATGCGGCGCTTCGCTCCCGCGCCGGCCTTCTGCTCGGCCGCGTTGTAGACCTTCTCGAACACGCGGGGGACCGCGAGCAGGAACGTCGGCTTGTACGTGCCCAGGTCCGGCACGAGCTGTTTGATGTCGGCCGAGTGCGCGAGGACCGCGGTGGGCGACGCGATGCACACGACCTGGATGAAGCGCGCGAACACGTGCGCCAGGGGCAGGAACAGGAGCGTGCGGGCGTCGGGCGTCGCGACGATCTCGCCGAGGCCCTGGACCCCGTTGCGCGCGAGGTGCACGAAGTTCAGGTGCGTGAGCTCGACGCCCTTGGGGCGCCCCGTGGCGCCCGACGTGTAGATGATGGTCGCGAGGTCGTCACGTCCCGTGCCCGCGCGGCGCGCGTCGATCTCGGTGCGCTCGACCGCGGAGCCGGCGGCCTGCAGGTCGGCCACCGCGCCGTCGTCGAGCACGAGGACGTCCCGCAGGAGGGGGAGCCGCTCGCGGACGCTCGCCACGACCTGCGCGTGCGCGGACGTCTCGACCACGACGAGGCTCACCTCGGAGTCGGACAGGATCCACTCGACCTGGTCGGCCGAGGACGTCTCGTAGACCGGGATGGGGACGGCCCCTGCGGCCCAGATCGCGAAGTCGAGCAGCGTCCACTCGTAGCGCGTGCGCGACATGATCGCGACACGGTCTCCTGCGGCGACGCCGCGCGCGACCAGGCCGCGGGCGACCGCGATCACCTCGTCGTCGAAGGCTCGAGCGGTGACGGGCTGCCAGGGGCCGCCCTGCGTGAGGCGTCGCTCGATCACCGCGTCGTCACCGGACCGCTCCGCGCGGTCGGTGAGAAGGGTGCTGATGCTGCTGGTGGCCGGTACCTCGACGAGGCTCGGCGACGCGAATTCGGTCATGTCTACTCTCCGGTGAGTGGTGGGGCAAGGACCGACTTTACTGCGTACCCGGCGTCTCATGTTCTTCCGGCCGTGCTCCCGGGGGCTCGCGGGTGCCTAGGATCGACGGATGACCGAGCCCCACGCCGACGGCACGCAGGTGCCGCCCGTGCCCCCCGAGATCCTCACCCTCCGCCAGAGCATCGACAACATCGACGCCGCGCTGGTCCACCTCCTCGCCGAGCGGTTCAAGTTCACGCGCCGCGTGGGTGAGCTCAAGGCCCAGGGTGGACTCCCGCCCGCGGACCCCGCAAGGGACCAGCAGCAGATCGACCGCCTGACCGGCATCGCCGAGGCCTCGGGTCTCGACCCGGCGTTCGCCGAGCAGTTCCGCGAGTTCATCGTGAGCGAGGTCATCCGCCACCACCGCAGCATCGCCGAGGCGCACCAGGGCGAGGCGCCCGTGCTGGACACCTACTCCTGAGGCGTCCTCCGAGGCGTCCGGCGCGGGTCTCGCAGCTGGCCCTCGCCTGCCTCGCGGAGGCCTTCCGGTGGGCTTCCAGGGAGCTTCGGAGGCGCGGCGCCGGACACGGCGCGCCATCCGGGGACGCGACGTGGGCGCGGCTGCGGGCCCTGCCCGGGGCACGAGCCCGGGTCGCGAGCCCGGACGGTCGCCCCCGGTGGCGGTCGCCGGGCCCGTGCACCAGGCTGGTGAGGACATCGGGGCGGTCGGCCTCCGACCGTCCCTCCGACGATGGATGTCTAGAGGTGCCTGCATGAAGATCGACTGGCTCAAGCCCCTGCTCGGCCACCCCGGCCCCTTCGCGACCGTCTACCTCGACGCGACGCGTTCCAACGAGGCGGGTGATCGCGAGGTCGAGAACCGGTGGAAGGGCGTGCGCCGAGCCCTCGCGAACGCGGGAGCGCCGGCAAGCATCATCGACGAGCTCGAGGAGTCCGTCACCCTGCCCACGAGGATGCCCGGACCGCACGGCCGCGTCCTCATCGCCGACGAGGAGGGGGTCCTCGTCGACCGCGTGCTGAAGGACCCGCCCGCGGTGACCAAGGGCCTCTGGGGCCCGGTCCCCGCGCTGCTGCAGGCCGCCCGGGCGGCCGACGAGTCCGTGGACTACGTCCGCGTCGTGGTCGACCGTCAGGGGGCGGACATCACCTGGTCGGTCGCCGGTGGGCACCTGCCCTACGGCGACGCCGAGTCCGTGGAGGGCGGGCACGACGTCATCAACAAGGTCCGCACGGGCGGGCTGTCGCACAAGCGGATCGAGACGCGTGCCGAGGACTCGTGGGACCGCAACGCCGAGGCGGTGGCAGCCGAGCTCGACCGACAGGTCCTCGAGCACCGTCCCGAGCTGATCCTCATCACGGGAGACGTCCGGGCGGTCCCGCTCGTGCGGGCGGCGCTTACCAAGGCCACCGACGAGCTCGTGGTCGAGGTCGCGGGGGGCGGCCGGGGACCCGGCATCAACGAGGCGGCGTTCGAGGCCAAGGTCGCGGACGCGCTCGCGAGCTTCCGTGAGCGTCGCCGCGAGTCCGTGCTCGCCGAGTTCCGCCAGGAGCAGGGCCGCGAGGCCGCCGCGGTGACCTCGCTCGAGGACGTGGTCGCCGTGCTGTCGCGCGGGCAGGTCAAGGAGCTCATCCTGGCCGACGAGTACGGTCAGGACACCGAGCTCGACGGGCGCACGCTGTGGATCGGGCCGAGCCCGCTGCACATCGGTTCCGCGCGCACGGACATCACGGACCTGGGCGTGAGCGAGGGGATCGAGGAGCTGCCCGCGACGGTGGCTCTGGTCCGCGCGGCGATCGGCCAGGACGCGGGCCTCACGTTCTCGCCCGACGGGAGCGTCGACCTCATCGAGGGCGTCGGGGCCACGCTGCGGTGGAACGACGACGGGACGCCCAACGAGGTGGCCGCGACCATGTCGGGAGACGACAAGAGGCTCCGGGGAGAGATCGTCTGACCCCGGTCTGACGGACGACGCAGGGCCCCGAC
>NZ_JBHXBO010000318.1:0-3901 GCF_042726775.1 Oerskovia sp. NPDC060287 | reverse complement strand
GCCGTGAGGCGCCCGCCCCTCGGCGTTCCTGGCTGGCGTTCCTGCCGGTCCTCGCCGCACCCGTCAGCGCTCGCCCCGGGGCAGGTCCCGCTGCGTAGACTCGGGCGATGACTCTCCTTGCTGCCGAGCACGCGCTCCAGGCCGCCCAGCGTGCCGGCGACGTCGATGCGCTGGACGCACTGCTGCACCCTCGGTGCGTCGGCGCAGGCCCGGACGGGTCCGTCTTCTCCAAGGAGGACGACCTGGAGAGCTACCGCTCGGGGTTCCTGCAGATCACCCGCCTGGAGGAGGAGTCGCTCGACGTCCAGGAGGACGTCCTGAGCGGCGTGACCAGGCTGGTCGCCGCTGTCGAGGCGGTCCAGGGCGGGACCGTGGTCTCCGCACGGTTGGGCTACACGCGCCTCTGGGTGCGGGCGGACGAGGGGTGGCTGGTTCTGGCCGCCACGCTCGCACCGGCCGCTGCGCCTGCCTGACCGGACGCGTCGTGGCGCTCGGCGCCCTCTGTGCGACCTCGTCCGACGCTCCGCGCCCTCTGTGCGACCTTGTCCTGACACGGGACCCACGACCGATTCGGGCGAAACGCTAGACTCGTCGTCGGCGCGCCTCCGACGGCGTCCCGTCTGCTCTGGTCACCATGGCGAGCAGAGCACCACCGCCCCGATCGACGACCACGTGAGGACCACACGATGCCCGGCAAGGCCAAGACCATCCTGATGTGGGTCGTCATCGTCTTCCTGCTCTACGCGGTCATCAAGAGCCCTGACCGCGCAGCAGACATCGTCCAGGCGATCTGGGACGTCATCATGGGCGCGTTCGCGAGCTTCGGACAGTTCGTCCAGTCCCTCATCGAGTAGTCGACGGCATGGCGCGCGAGCAGCTGGAGGTGGAGGGCGCGGGTCGCCCTCCCCGCCTGAGCGCGCGTCATCTGCGCCGCTACATCATCCCCGGCGAACGGGTCGTCCTTGCCACACGGGCCCACTGGGGCAAGCTGGCCGAGCCCGTCGCCACGACGTTCGCCGCATTTCTCGTCGTCGCATGGCTCGTGAGCGCGTCCGGTCCCACCGTGGGCGACGGCGCCCTCATGCTCTGGTGGGTCTGGCTCGCGGTCGCCCTGCGTCTCCTGTGGAAGGTCCTGGACTGGCGCAACGAGTGGTTCGTGGCGACCGACAAGCGCATGCTGCTGATGTTCGGGCTCGTGACGCACAAGGTCGCGATGATGCCCCTCGGCAAGGTCACCGACATGAGCTACAGCCGTTCGATCGTCGGGCGCGTGCTCGGCTACGGCCAGTTCATCCTCGAGTCGGCCGGGCAGGACCAGGCCATGAGCCGCATCAACTGGGTTGCCAAGCCCGACGCGACGTACCGCAAGCTGTGCGACACGATCTTCCTCCCGGGGGGCAAGGGCGGCCCGGGTGGCTCCGGCGCTCAGAACGCCTCGGGTGGCGCCGACGGCTCCGCAGGCCGGCAGCAGGCCGCCCCGCCGGCGCCCGGCCCTTCGACCACTGCTCCCCCGCCCCCACCCCCTCCGCCGGCCGCGGCGCACCTCGCGTGGGCGCCGACGAGCGTCGGACCGGAGCGGGACCCTGCTGCGGCAGCGACCCAACCGGTCGCGGTGCGGTCCGTCCAGAAGGACGGCCAGGGGCACCTCTTCGTGGCCCCGCGCGGGAGTGCGCCCCGCCTGGCGGGGACCGACCGCCCCGTCATGGCGCCGCCGCTGCCCCCGCTCCCTCCGGCGAACCGTCTCGACGGCACCGACGGCGAGGCGGAGGGTCCGGCCTGGGAGGTCTCGGACGAGGACCGTGCGACGTTCGTGCCGATCGGCCGCTCGACGTCCTCCCCCGGGGCGCGCACCGAGCCCCCGGTCCCGCCGCCCCCCGCCTGACCTCGCCCGACGCCCCGTCCTGGGCTCTCCCAGGCCGTTCCGGTCAGCGTCCCGGCACGTTCGGGTCCTTCGACCCTGGCCGCGCGCCGCCCCGCAACCTACGGTGCAGTAACCACCCGTTCGGCGGTGGCAGCAGCACTCGCACCAGGCATGAGAAGAGTCCACCTGTGACCACGCTTTCCTTGACCGTCCCGTCGCCGTGCCCGCCGCTCCCGCGGGTCATCCAGGGCGGGATGGGCATGGCGGTCTCGTCCTGGCGCCTCGCGTCCGCGGTCGCGCACGCAGGACAGCTGGGCCTCGTGTCGGGCACGGCCCTCGACCTGGTGCTGGCGCGCAGGCTGCAGAACGGTGACCGCGACGGGGCGGTCCGTCGAGCGCTCGCCGCCTTCCCGGTCCCCCGGTTCGCCCAGCGGGTGATCTCGCGCTACTTCCGTCCCGAGGGGCGCAGCGAGGGTCAGCCCTACGCGCCGGTCCCGCGCCTCGCGCTGCGCCAGACCCGGCTCGCGCAGGAGCTCATGGTCCTGGGCAGCTTCGTCGAGGTGTGGCTCGCCAAGGAGGGTCACGACGGGCGCGTGGGGATCAACTTCCTCGAGAAGATCCAGATGGCCGCACCCGCCGCGGCGTACGGGTCGATGCTCGCGGGTGCCGACTACGTCGTGACCGGGGCAGGGATCCCCCGGGACGTCCCGCACCTGCTCGACCAGCTCGCGGAGCACGAGCACGTCGAGTTCCCCGTGACGGTCGTCGGCGGGAGCCACCACACGGTCGACTTCGACCCCGAGACGCTCCTCGGTGGCTCGCTGCCTGCCGTGTCACGTCCGACGTTCCTCGCGATCGTCTCCGCGCACGCCCTGGCCGAGCACCTGGTGCGCGAGGACCGCACCCGCCCGGACGGGTTCGTCGTCGAGGGGCCCCCTGCCGGCGGGCACAACGCGCCGCCCCGCGGACGGCTCACCCTCGACGAGGTCGGCCAGCCCGTGTTCGGCCCGCGCGACCAGGCCGACGTCTCGAAGGTGGCGGCGCTGGGGCTGCCGTTCTGGATCGCGGGCGCGCAGGGGACGCCCGAGGCGCTCGTCGCGGCCCGTGAGGCGGGAGCCGCCGGCGTCCAGGTGGGCACCCTCTTCGCGCTCGCGACCGAGTCTGGACTCGACCCCGCGCTCCGCGACGACGTCCTGACCCGGTTGCGCGACGGGACGCTCGACGTCCGGACCGAGGCCCTCACGTCCCCCACGGGCTTCCCGTTCAAGGTCGCGCAGCTCCCGGGGACGCTCGCCGAGGAGGGGCTGGTGGCGGCACGCCCTCGGCTGTGCGACCTGGGGTACCTCCGCACGCCCGTGCAGAAGGACGACGGCAAGGTCGCCTACCGCTGTCCCGCTGAGCCCGTCCACATGTACGAGCGCAAGGGCGGAGCCGCGGCGGACACCGTCGGCAGGTCCTGCCTGTGCAACTCCCTCGCCGCGAACGTCGAGCTCGGGCAGACCCGCGCCGACGGCTACGTCGAGCCGCCGCTCGTGACGCTCGGCGTCGACGTCGCCGGGGCTGCCCGGCTCGCCGCGCAGCACGAGGGCTCCTGGTCGGCCCGCGACGCCCTGGACTGGCTCCTGGGCGAGGGCTCGGCGGTCAGGGTGACGGACCTCACTGAGCGAGCGGTGCCCGTCGGCTCCTGAGACGCACGAGCTGAGCGGTCAGGTCCCAGTCGGCCGGCCGTTCCTCGGGCACGAACCATCGCGCCCCCGCATCGAGCCACACCTTCCGGGCCCGCAGCGCGGTGCGCCAGGAGAGGTCCTCGACCCCGCTCTCGGAACCGCAGCAGTCGCAGATCGCGTAGAGGGGAGTCCCGCCGCGCCACAGATCCTCCGGGACCGATGGATCCGACCATCCGCAGACCCTGCAGGTCGTCTCGACGAACATCACAGAAACCTAGCAGCCGGCTCCAGCCGGGAGGCGATCTCGCCGGGTCGCTCCTCGGCAGGCCGTCCCGGCCCACGAACGACGAAAGCCCGGTCATCTGACGATGAC
>NZ_JBHXBO010000317.1:0-3929 GCF_042726775.1 Oerskovia sp. NPDC060287 | reverse complement strand
GACCTCGAGGTCGCGCCCGCCCTGTGCTGCGTCAGGATCCGGGCCGGGCCGCGCGGCCCGCCCGGGCGCTCAGCGCCGACGTTGCCTGGAGTTCCAGTCGCGCATGCGCTGCGGGTAGCCCGTGAAGTTCACGTCGTAGACCGGGAGCTCGAGCTGCTCGGCGAGCTTGCGCGCGGTCCTGGCGTCGGGGACCCGGCGTCGCGTCCACTCCCCCGTGGTCGCGATCAGCATGAGGGTCGTGGGCGTGTCGTTCGTCGGTGGCTCGATGTACGCCTCGACGCCGACCCGGGTGCGCGCGAACTCGGCCAGGTGCTCGACCGTGGCCCGTCGCTGGTCTGCGGCGGACGGCGAGCCGGTGGCCCCCGGCGACGCGGAACCGTTCGCGGGCTTGCGGGAGAAGAGCTGGGACAGCCTGGACATGGAGGCAGAGTACTTGCTCTCCCTGGAGCGGGCCTGAGATCGTCCGTCGGCCGGGTTCGTGTCGCGGACGGCGGTGTCGCCTGGCGGCCTGCGCGCACCGCCTGCCTGCGTCGGTCCGCCGACCACCCGAGGGCCCGACGGCGAGTCCCCGGCCCTCGTCGTTCCCGTCCGCACCTGTCTTGAGCGTCACACCACCGACCGTGCGTTCCGATTGGGGTACGGGTGCCCAAAGTGCCAAGATGTCACAAGAACTTTGCTCTCCCTCTTTTCGTATGCCCCTAAGGAGCTGCACGTGGCCGAGACCGGCACACCTTTCGACGTCGTCGTCCTGGGCGGAGGCAGCGGCGGTTACGCCACGGCGCTGCGCGCCGCCGAGCTCGGCCTCGACGTCGCCCTCGTCGAGGCGCACAAGCTGGGCGGGACCTGCCTGCACAACGGCTGCATCCCGACGAAGGCCCTGCTGCACGCCGCCGAGCTCGCCGACAACGCCCGCGAGGGCAGCGCGTACGGCGTCCTGAGCCAGCTGCAGGGCATCGACATGAACGGCGTGAACGCGTACAAGGACGGCGTCATCGCCGGTCTGTACAAGGGCCTGCAGGGCCTCATCAAGTCGCGCAAGATCACGGTGATCGAGGGCCACGGCACGCTCGTCGCCGCGGACACGGTCGAGGTCGCGGGCCAGCGCTACACGGGCAGGAACGTCGTGCTCGCCACGGGTTCCTACGCCCGCTCGCTCCCCGGCCTGGAGATCGGCGGCCGCGTCATCACGTCCGACCAGGCACTGAACCTGGACTACGTGCCCAAGAGCGCGATCGTCCTGGGCGGCGGCGTGATCGGTGTCGAGTTCGCGAGCGTCTGGAAGTCGTTCGGCGCCGACGTGCAGATCATCGAGGCCCTCCCGCACCTCGTCCCCAACGAGGACGAGTCGCTGTCGAAGGCCCTCGAGCGCGCGTTCCGCAAGCGCAGCATCGGCTTCACGCTGGGCGACCGGTTCTCGGGCGTGACCCAGGACGACTCGGGCGTGCACGTGACCCTCGAGTCCGGCAAGACGTTCGACGCGGACCTCCTCCTGGTCGCCGTCGGCCGCGGTCCCCG
Organism: Oerskovia sp. NPDC060287; assembly: GCF_042726775.1. NCBI lineage: Bacteria > Bacillati > Actinomycetota > Actinomycetes > Micrococcales > Cellulomonadaceae > Oerskovia > Oerskovia sp. NPDC060287. The sequence continues at coordinate 2,414 of NZ_JBHXBO010000317.1, read as the reverse complement.
CACCGCGGACCTGGGCTACGAGGCGCAGGGCATCACCATGGACCGCGGCTTCGTGATCGTCGACGAACGCCTGCACACGGGCGTCGGCAACATCTACGCGGCCGGCGACATCGTCCCCGGGCTCCAGCTCGCGCACCGCGGGTTCGCCCAGGGGATCTTCGTGGCCGAGCAGATCGCGGGCCTGAACCCGACGCCGATCGTCGAGTCGGGCATCCCCCGCGTGACGTACTGCGAGCCCGAGGTCGCGTCGGTCGGCCTGACCGAGGCCAAGGCCAAGGAGCTGCACGGTGCCGACGGCGTCGAGACGCTCGAGTACAACCTTGCCGGCAACGGCAAGAGCAAGATCCTCGGGACCACGGGCTTCGTCAAGCTCGTCCGCCAGAAGGACGGCCCCGTCGTCGGTGTGCACATGGTCGGCGCGCGCGTCGGCGAGCTCATCGGCGAAGGCCAGCTCATCGTGAACTGGGAGGCGTACCCCGAGGACGTCGCCGCCCTGGTCCACGCGCACCCCACGCAGAACGAGGCTCTCGGAGAGGCCCACCTGGCCCTCGCCGGCAAGCCGCTGCACGCCCACAACTGACCCAACGATCGAAGGAGACCCGAGAGGTCATGTCTGACAACGTGCAGATGCCCGCACTGGGCGAGTCCGTCACCGAGGGAACCGTCACCCGCTGGCTCAAGGCCGTCGGCGAGAGCGTCGAGATCGACGAGCCCCTGCTCGAGGTCTCGACCGACAAGGTCGACACCGAGATCCCCTCGCCGTTCGCCGGCGTGCTCGAGCAGATCCTCGTCCAGGAGGACGAGACCGTCGAGGTCGGCACCGACCTCGCCGTGATCGGTTCCGGAGCAGGCGCAGCCCCGGCTGCTCCCGAGGCACCGGCCGCTCCCGCCGCCGAGGCTCCGGCCCCGGCGGCCGCGCCCGCCCCGACCGCCGCTCCCGCCCCCGAGGCCCCCGCCGCACCGGCGCCGGCCGCCGAGGCCCCCGCCGCCTCCGGTGGCGAGGAGATCAAGCTCCCCGCGCTCGGTGAGTCCGTGACCGAGGGCACCGTCACCCGCTGGCTCAAGGCCGTCGGCGAGACCGTCGAGATCGACGAGCCCCTGCTCGAGGTCTCGACCGACAAGGTCGACACCGAGGTCCCGTCCCCCGTGGCCGGCACCGTCCAGCAGATCCTCGTCCAGGAGGACGAGACCGTCGAGGTCGGCACCGTGCTCGCGATCGTCGGGTCGGGCGCTGCGGCTCCTGCCCCGGCAGCAGCAGCTCCGGCCCCCGCCGCAGCACCGGCACCCGCACCGGCTGCCCCGGCACCGGCCGCTCCTGCAGCGCCGGCACCCGCGCCCGCGCCCGCTCCGGCTCCGGCTCCCGCAGCCGCGCCTGCTGCGGCCCCCGCCGCAGCAGCTCCTGCCGCCCCCGCGGCCCCTGCCTCGCGTGCCACCTCGGGCGCGACCGGCGGCTCCTACCTGACCCCGCTCGTGCGCAAGCTCGCTGCGGAGAAGGGTGTCGACGTCGCGTCCCTCACGGGCACCGGCGTCGGTGGCCGCATCCGCAAGGAGGACGTCCTCGAGGCGGCCGCCAAGGCGGAGGCTGCCAAGGCGACTCCTGCACCTGCCGCTGCCGCGCCGTCGGGCACCGCGCCCAAGGCCCCCAGCGTCCCGGCCGTCTCGCCCCTGCGCGGGACCACCGAGAAGATGTCGCGCCTGCGCAAGCTCGTCGCGACGCGCATGGTCGAGGCCCTGCAGACCCAGGCCCAGCTCACCACGGTGGTCGAGGTCGACGTGACCAAGGTCGCCAAGCTGCGTGCCAAGGCCAAGAACGACTTCAAGGCTCGCGAGGGTGCCAACCTCACGTTCCTGCCGTTCTTCACGCTCGCCGCGGTCGAGGCCCTCAAGGCCTACCCGAAGATCAACGCGAGCATCGACGGCGACTCGGTCGTCTACCACCCGCAGGAGAACGTCGGCATCGCGGTCGACACCGAGCGCGGCCTGGTCGTGCCGGTCATCAAGGACGCCGGTGACCTCAACCTCGCCGGGATCGCCCGCAAGATCGCGGACCTCGCCGGCCGCACCCGCATCAACAAGATCGGGCCGGACGAGCTGGGTGGCGCGACGTTCACGATCACGAACACCGGTTCCGGTGGCGCGCTGATCGACACGCCGATCGTCCCCGGCGGCCAGGTCGCGATCCTGGGCACGGGCACGATCGTCAAGCGCCCGGTCGTCGTGACCGACGCGGACGGCAACGAGTCGATCGCGATCCGTTCGATGAGCTACATCTTCCTGTCGTACGACCACCGCCTGGTCGACGGCGCGGATGCAGCCCGCTTCCTGGGTGCGATCAAGAACCGCATCGAGGAGGGCGCCTTCGAGTCCGAGGTCGGTCTCTGACCCTCGGAGCTCGCTGAGCCCCACCACGGACG
>NZ_JBHXBO010000316.1:0-3941 GCF_042726775.1 Oerskovia sp. NPDC060287 | reverse complement strand
GTAGAGGCCCCCGGTCCTCTACCTCGACGTCAGCCCTCTACCTCGACGTCAGCCCTCCACCTCGACGTCAGACGTGGTCGCACCTTTCAGCAGCCTCAGGTACCGCACCCTCGTCGCGAGGACCTCGCGCAGCTGCTCCCCGATCCCCTCGACGAACTCCTCGCGGTACACCGCGTCGACCTGGACCGAGATGGCGTAGTACAGACCGGTGAACGTCGCGATCGCGACCGACACCCGCACGAGGGTCTGCGTGACCACGAGCGGGCTCCCCGACAGGTCGAACGTCAGGAGCACGCGCTGCCCGTCGATGCCCCACAGGTCCATGACCTCGGGCGTCACGGTCAGCGTCCCGAGCGCGACGAAGAAGATGCCCATCCCCGCACTGACCACGAGCACCTGCAGGAGCTGGGAGAGGCCGATCATCGCGGCCACGTTGAACCGCTGGCTGCGGGTCAGCGGCGGGAGGTCCGAGGCGCCCGGCACACCGTCGGCGGCCGTGCGCAGCGCGTTCCGCGCCTCGGTCGGCAGGCGCAGCCCCACGAACAGCACGACGAGCCCGGCGAAGAACGTCCCCAGGATCACCCCCGCAGCCCCGCCCGTCCGGCTGAAGACCTGCCACACCTCGGCGTTGTAGAACAGGACGAGCGAGAACACCATGAGCAGCGGCAGGAGCCGCACGAGCCGCATCAGCGACGCCCCGAGCTCGTCGACGATCCGTGCGAGCCCCCACCACAGCGACGAGCCGACGCCGTACGCGACCACGACCCACACGAGCCCCAGGAGCAGCAGGTTGCCGCCGGCCGTGACGAGCGCGGCGCCCCACGCACCCCCGAACACCGCGGGCAGCACGGCGGGCACGAGCACGAAGAACGCGAGCTCGGGCCCGCCGACGTCCTGCGGCAGGGTCGACCAGTGCCGCCCGCGCAGGACGTTGAGCCCCGCGTAGGCCGCGGCGATCAGCACCGCGCTCCCGGCCACGGCGAGCAGGTTGGCCCACCAGGTCCACCCGCCGTTCAGGGCGCCCGTGAGCTCGAGCAGCAGCACGACCACGAGGAAGGGCGCCGAGCGCCCGAACACGTCACGGCGCGCCGAGTGGTCCTCGAGCAGCAGGGGCAGGCCGTTGCGTCGCAGGACGCGTTCGCAGCCTGCGACGTCGAGCTGCTCCAGGCCCGGACCGCCGGCCGGGGGACCGGGGGGAGCGGCGCCGTCGGGCAGGTTCATGCCGGGAGCGTACCGGCAGGGCGGTCCGCTGGCCGGGCGCCCTCGCCGCGGCTACGTTCGCCTCATGCCCGACGACGCCGCTCACCTCCCCGACCTTCCCCCGCCCTTCGGTGGGGTCGCGTGGGACGGCGACGCGTCGGCCGGGGCCTGGATCGGGCCCCTTCTGGGGGAGTGGGGGACCGTGGGGGCGTGCGTCCCGTCGGGCTATGCCGCCTGTGCGCGCATCCCTGACGTGCCCGCGTGGGCCGAGGAGGACGAAGGGATCGGGTCGCTCTACCTGGGACGGAGCGAGCGGACCGGACCCGAGCAGATGGACCTGCTGCTCGACGCCCTCGCGCCGTTCACGGGCGACCAGGTGTGCCACTTCGCGCTGTGGACCGGGTACGGGTGGCTGTACGACCACGCGACCCGTCCCGAGGACTCGACGTCGTTCGCCCTGCTCTCGTTCGGGATCGACGACGTGGGTGAGGGGGACGCGCCGGGGTCCTCGTTCGCGCTCGCGCAGGCGCAGGCCGAGGCCCGGGTGCGAGCGCTGCGGGACGCGCACCAGGTCGAGCGGCCTGCGGCACCGATGCTCGAGCTGCCGTACCGCGGCTACCACCTGTGGCACGGGCCGCTCGCGCAGGCCGCCGCCTTCGCGTCGCTCCACCAGTCGCCCACCTTGTGGTGGCCGGACGACCGGTCGTGGTTCGTGTGCACCGAGCTCGACACCGTGTCCACGGACCTCGGGGGCAGCGAGGAGCTCGTCGCGGCGCTGCTCGAGGTGCCCGGGCTCCGCGCGTCGCGCGTGAGCCCGGACGACCCGGTGCAGATGCCCGCGGACTGGTGACGGGAGCGGTCCTCCGTCTCCAGGCGTGCGGCCGCCCCGGTCCCCGGACCTACAGGCTCCGCGCGAGCGCGCGCCCCACGGTCCGTCCCGAGAAGAGACACCCGCCGAGGAACGTCCCCTCGAGCGCCCGGTGACCGTGCACGCCGCCGCCCCCGAACCCCGCGGCCTCGCCGGCGGCGTACAGGCCCTCGAAGACCGAGCCGTCAGGGCGCAGCACGCGGCCGTCGGTGTCGGTGTGCAGCCCGCCGAGCGTCTTGCGGGTCAGGACCGAGAGCCGGACCGCGAGCATGGGCCCGTCCTTGGGCGTCGTGAGCGGGCGCGGCGGGGACACGCGGATGACGCGGTCGACGAAGAACTTGCGGGCCATCGCCGTCGCCACGACCTGGTGGTCCTTGCCGAGCCCCGAGCGCACCTGGTCGTCACGCAGCCGGACCAGCCGTTCGAGCTCGGTCGCGTCGATGTGCCCCTGCGACCCGGGGGTCGCAGCCGTCAGGGCGTTCATCCCGGCGGCGAGCTCGGTCGGGTTCGCGCCCCACACGAACTCGGGCGACTCGGCGGCGAACCTGGCCACGGGACCGACCGCCCCGGGCAGCACCCGCTGTGCCAGCAGCCGCACGCTCCGGCCGGTGAGGTCGGGGTTCTGCTCCGAGCCCGACAGCGCGAACTCGCTCTCCATGATGGCCTTGTTGAGCACGAACCAGGAGTGGTCGTCGGCGCGGCCCGTGACGTGCTGGAGCGAGCCCAGGGCGTCGAACCCGGGGAAGAGCGGGGCGGGCAGCCGGTGGCCGTGCGCGTCGACCCACAGCGACGAGGGTCCGGGCAGGATGCGGATGCCGTGGTGGGTCCACACGGGCGAGTGGTTCGCGATGCCCTCGGGGTAGTGCCACATGCGGTCCTCGTGGACCAGGGCCGCGCCCGCGTCGCGCGTGACGCCGAGCATCAGGCCGTCGGTCGAGTCGGGGACGCCCGAGAGCATGCGCTCGGGCAGGACGCCCGCGCCCGCGGGCCAGTTCGCGCGGACCAGGTCGTGGTTCGCGCCGATCCCCCCGGAGGAGACGACGACGGCGCTCGCCGACAGCTCGACCTCGCCCACGACGTCGCGCACCGAGGGCACGCCTCGCTCGACCGGGTCGTCGGCCAGGATCTCCGCCCGCACCCCTGTGACGGCGCCGTCGGTCACGACGAGCTCGGTGACACGGTGCCGGAAGCGGATGTCGAGCAGACCGGCCTCCCTGGCGTCGAGCGCCGCCCGGACGAAGGGTTCGAGGATGCCGGGGCCGGTGCCCCAGGTGACGTGGAACCGGGGCACGCTGTTGCCGTGGCCACCCGCGGGGTAGCCGCCCCGCTCGGCCCACTGGACGAGCGGGAACCATCGCACGCCCTTGTCGTGCAGCCACGAGCGCATGTCCCCCGCCGCGAAGTCCACGAACCCTCTGGCCCAGGCGTAGCCCCAGCGGTCCGGCCCGGTGCCCTCCGCGGCTCCCGGCGCGAACTGCGCCGAGCCGAGCCAGTCGTCGAGGGCGAGGTCGGGGGTGTCCTTGACCCCCATGCGGCGCTGCTCGGGCGAGTCGACCAGGAACAGACCGCCGAAGGACCAGAAGGCCTGCCCGCCCAGGCTCGCGGCGGGCTCCTGGTCGAGGAGGATCACGTGACGGCCCGCCGCGGTGAGCTCGGTCGCGGCGACGAGCCCGGACAGGCCCGCACCGACGACGATGACCTCGGCGGAGCCGGCAGCTCCGGGGCTGGTAGCGCTCCCGCGGGCGGGGCGGGCTGCGGTCGGGTCGGGGATGCTGACGTCGTTGTCACTCATGCGCAGAGACTAGACCCCGTGTCCCCTCGCGAGGTAGAGGTCCGGCGTCGAGGTGGAGGTCTCGGGACCTCTACCCCGACG
>NZ_JBHXBO010000315.1:0-3943 GCF_042726775.1 Oerskovia sp. NPDC060287 | reverse complement strand
GTGCTCGGCACCCGGTAGCGAGCATCCCCGCAGGTCAGCGACCGGCACGGGCCCGGACCGCCCGCATCCTGAGCCCCCTCCCGCCGCTCACGGGCCCCGGGCTATCATCGACCGACTCGTAAAACACCCGGCGGGCCGTTGAGAGAGACGGAGGCCGGCGACGTAACGGAGCAGGCTAGTGGCACTTGTCGTGCAGAAATATGGTGGCTCGTCGGTAGCTGATGCGGAGAGCATCAAGCGGGTGGCGAAGCGCATCGCAGAGACCAAGCGGGCCGGACATGACGTGGTCGTCGTGGTCTCGGCCATGGGTGACACGACGGACGAGCTCATCGATCTCGCCAGGCAGGTCACCCCCCTTCCCCCCCAGCGCGAGATGGACATCCTGCTCACGGCAGGTGAGCGCATCTCGATGTCGTTGCTGGCGATGGCGATCAACAACCTCGGCGTCAAGGCCAAGTCGTTCACGGGCCAGCAGGCCGGCGTGATCACGGACGCCGTGCACGGCAAGGCGCACATCGTCGACGTCGTGCCGCACCGCATCCGCGAGACGGTCGAGAAGGGCTCGGTCGCGATCGTCGCCGGGTTCCAGGGCGTCACGCAGAGCACCAACGACGTGACGACCCTCGGTCGCGGCGGCTCGGACACCACGGCGGTCGCGCTCGCGGCAGGCCTGGGCGCCGACGTGTGCGAGATCTACACCGACGTCGACGGCGTGTTCACCGCGGACCCGCGGATCGTGCCGACGGCCCGCAAGATCGACCGCATCTCCTACGAGGAGATGCTCGACATGGCGGCGAGCGGGGCCAAGGTCCTGGTGCTGCGCTGCGTCGAGTACGCGCGCCGCTACGGCGTGCCCATCCACGTCCGTTCGTCGTTCTCGACGAAGCCGGGGACCATCGTGTCGAACGACGCGCGCCCCGTGCCCAACGTCCCCCAGCAGGCTCCCGGCCACCCGGCCGACAACGAGGCAGAGGTCATCATGGAAGATCCGATCATCTCGGGCGTCGCGCACGACCGCAGCGAGGCCAAGATCACCGTCGTGGGCGTCCCGGACGTCCCGGGCACGGCCGCCCGCATCTTCGAGGTCGTGGCCGGTGCCGGCGCGAACATCGACATGATCGTCCAGAACGTCTCGGTCGCGGCCACGGGCCTGACCGACATCTCGTTCACGCTCCCCATGGACGACGGTGCGCTCGCGACCACGGCCCTGGACGGCGTGCGCGAGGAGATCGGTTTCGCGTCGCTCCAGTACGACGACCAGATCGGCAAGGTCTCGCTCATCGGTGCGGGCATGAAGTCGAGCCCGGGCGTGTCCGCGCGCCTGTTCGGTGCGCTGCGTGACGCGGGCATCAACATCGAGATGATCACGACGTCCGAGATCCGCATCTCGGTCGTCACGCGGGCCGACAGCCTCGACGACGCGGTGCGGGCCATCCACACCGCGTTCGAGCTGGACGGCGAGAGCGAAGCAGTCGTCTACGCCGGCACCGGCCGTTGAGCGAGGAGAGCACCATGAGCAACCAGAACTCTGCCGGCCTCGTCGTCGGCGTCGTCGGGGCGACCGGTCAGGTCGGCGCCGTCATGCGCCGTCTGCTCGAGGAGCGTGACTTCCCCGTCGCGCAGATCCGCTACTTCGCCTCGGCCCGCTCCGCGGGCAGCACGCTGCCCTGGAAGGGCGAGGACGTCGTGGTCGAGGACGCGGCCACGGCCGACGTGTCGGGTCTCGACATCGCCCTGTTCTCCGCGGGCGGTGCGACCGCCAAGGCGCAGGCCGAGCGCTATGCCGCCGCGGGCGTCGTCGTGATCGACAACTCCTCGGCGTGGCGCATGGACCCGGACGTCCCGCTCGTCGTGTCCGAGGTCAACCCGGAAGCGATCCACGAGGCGCGCAAGGGCATCATCGCGAACCCGAACTGCACCACGATGGCCGCGATGCCGGTCCTCAAGCCGCTCGCGGACGAGGCAGGCCTCGAGCGCCTGATCGTCGCGACGTACCAGGCGGTCTCGGGAGCGGGACTTGTCGGCGCGGCCGAGCTCCGTGACCAGGCGGTCGCAGGGGCCGAGCAGGACCTCACGGGTCTGGTGCACTCGGGCAGCGCGGTCACGTTCCCCGCACCGGACAAGTTCCCGCGCAACATCGCGTTCAACGTGGTGCCGCTCGCCGGGTCGATCGTCGACGACGGCGAGGAGGAGACCGACGAGGAGAAGAAGCTCCGCAACGAGTCGCGCAAGATCCTGGGCCTTCCCGACCTCCTGGTCGCGGGCACGTGCGTGCGCGTCCCGGTCTTCACGGGGCACTCGCTCGCGATCCACGCCGAGTTCGCTCGGGCCATCACCCCGGACCGCGCACGCGACCTGCTCGCGTCGGCCCCGGGCGTCGAGCTCGCGGACGTCCCCAACCCGCTCGAGGCCGCAGGTGCCGACCCGTCGTTCGTGGGCCGCATCCGCACCGACCAGAGCGTGCCGGGCGGTCGCGGCCTGGTGCTGTTCGTCTCGAACGACAACCTCCGCAAGGGTGCCGCGCTCAACGCGGTGCAGGTCGCGGAGCTGGTCGCGGCAGACCTCACGAGCAAGGCCGCTGCCTCGGCCTGACTCGTGCTGCCGGGAAGGGCGGGGGGCTGTGACCTCCCGCCCGTCCCGCTGGTCCGGAGACGGACCAGGCATCGCGGTGCCCGACGGCGCCCCTCACCTTCCGGTGGGCGGGCGCCGTCGGGCTGTGCGCACCTGGTCCGGCCCCTCGGGACCACCTGCGACGGCTCGCGGCACCCCTCACGGCAGCGTCGGCTCGCACGGGAGCCGTTGCGCGCGCCGAACCGCCGGACGCCCGACAGACTCGGGGGAGACCCGCGCCTCCCGTGCGCCGGGCACGACGCGGAGGTGTCTCCCGTGACCAACCCCCAGCTCCCGGCTCCTGTCCCTGCACCGGACCCCGAGCCGCAGCCTGTGCTCTACCAGCTCACGACGTCGGCGGAGTTCCTCGTGGTGAGCTCCACGGGGAGCCCTGAGGCGGACGCGACGCTGCTCGGTGTCGCCTCCGACGTCAACGGTCTGGTGCGCTCGGTCGGGTTCCGGCAGGGGCGGGCCGAGCTGTCGTGCGTCGTGGGCCTCGGGTCGAGCTTCTGGGACCGCGTGCGCCCTGCAGGTGCGCCGCGTCCCGCGCACCTGCACCCGCTCAGGGCGCTGGCCGGCGCACGCCACACGGCCCCGTCGACCCCGGGCGACGTGCTCTTCCACCTCCGCGCCGACCGGGCGGACCTGACGTTCGAGCTGGCCCGCCAGATCATGCGTGCGCTGGGGGACGCGGTGGTCGTCGAGGACTCGACCACGGGCTTCCGGTACTTCGACTCGCGCGACCTCCTGGGCTTCGTCGACGGGACGGAGAACCCGACGGGCCGGGCGGCCCCCGAGGCCGCGCTGGTCGTGGACGAGCCGGACTTCGTGGGCGGGAGCTACGTCGTGGTGCAGAAGTACGTGCACGACCTCGACGCGTGGAACGGGCTGAGCACCGAGGAGCAGGAGAAGGCGATCGGGCGGACCAAGCTCGACGACATCGAGCTCGACGACGACGTCAAGCCCAGCAACTCGCACGTCGCGCTCAACGTCGTCGAGGACGAGAACGGCGAGGAGCTCGCGATCCTGCGCGACAACATGCCGTTCGGCGACGCGGGCGCGGGCGAGTTCGGGACGTACTACATCGCGTACGCGAAGGACCCCTCGGTGACCGAGCTCATGCTGCACCGCATGTTCATCGGTGAGCCCGAGGGAAACACCGACCGGATCCTCGAGGTGTCCACGGCCCTGACGGGGTCGTTGTTCTTCGTGCCGTCGCTCGACCTGCTCGAGAGCCTCGCGGACGACGAGGTCGAGCAGCAGCCCGAGAGCGGGGCGGTGGCGGTCGGGTCGTGAGGGACGGACCGATCGCCGCCGAGAAGTGAGCTGTGGC
>NZ_JBHXBO010000314.1:0-3946 GCF_042726775.1 Oerskovia sp. NPDC060287 | reverse complement strand
GCCGGTGCGGCCGTCCCCTTCGTCAGGCAGGAGCAGGGTGCTGAGGGGGCAGGTCAGAGACTGCGCAGGACCGAGACCACGCGGCCGAGCACCTGGGCGTCGTCGCCCGACAGCGGTCGGTACGCCTCGTTGTGCGGCATGAGCCAGACGTGCCCGTCGATGCGCTTGAACGTCTTGACGGTCGCCTCGCCGTCGATCATGGCGGCGACGATCTCGCCGTTCTCCGCGACGGGCTGGCGGCGGACGACGACCCAGTCGCCGTCGCAGATCGCCGCGTCGATCATGGAGTCGCCCGACACGCGCAGCAGGAAGAGCTCACCGTCGCCCACGAGCTGACGGGGCAGCGGGAACACGTCCTCGACGACCTGCTCGGCGAGGATGGGACCACCGGCCGCGATGCGCCCCACGACGGGGACGTACGACGGGGTGGGACGCTCGGGGGAGTCCTCGGCCGGGTCCACGCCCTCCACGCGCGGGAAGCCGCTGCCGGGCAGAGCGCGGATCCCGCGCGAGTCGTCGGTCTGGACGACCTCGATGGCGCGGGGCCGGTTGGGGTCGCGGCGCAGGTAGCCCTTGCGCTCGAGCGTCGTCAGCTGGTGCTTGACGCTCGACGGGCTGGTCAGGCCGACGGCCTCGCCGATCTCGCGCATGCTCGGCGGGTAGCCGCGCTGCTCGACCGACGCCCGGATCGTCTCGAGGACCAGGCGCTGGCGTGCCGTGAGCCCGTCCCCGCCCGTCGCAGGGTCGGGGAGCTCGTGCACCTTCGCGAGCCTGCCCGTGGTGTCGGCCACCCGTCCCGCCATCGTCGTCTCCGCCCTGCTCGGCCGTTCCGGTCCTTGTCCTGCGGAAAGAGCGCCGCGCGCGGCACCGTCTCCTCGAAGAGCTCCCGGTCGCCTGCGCGCGCCCCGAAGGGGCCCGACATATCGGACGACCGGTACAGGTCCAGCGTAGGTCACCGCGCGACACGAATCAAACACATGTTCGAGCATGTCTCGACAACGCGCGCCGTCGGTGATAGAAATCGTACAGGTGTTCGACGTACAGGTGTTCGAAGCGACCGGGGAAGGCGGTTCGGGCACCCCTGGCGAAGGAGTGGACATGAGCGCAGTGGTGTCGATCGACGAGTGGCGTGCGGCACGGCGTCAGGAGTCGGCGTCGGAACGCCCCCTCCGCCTGACGCGGCGCGGTCGGGTCGTCCTGACGGCGCTCGTCCTCGGGTTCATGGCGCTCGTCGTGCTGTGGGGCGGGAAGGCCTTCGCCTCGGGACCCGGCGAGCCGCGCGAGGTCACGGTGCACGCGGTCGAGGCCGGCGAGACGCTCTGGCAGCACGCTGCGGCTCTCGCCGGGGGAGATCGCGACGTGCGTGACCTCGTGGACGAGCTGATGGCCCTCAACGGGCTCTCCTCGACCAGTCTTCAGGTCGGGCAGCAGCTGCTGCTCCCTGTGGACGAGGGGTGACGTGTCACCCCGAGGGGCCGGGGCGGCGCGAGTCGCGCCTGGTCCGGCCGTGTCCCGGCGTCTTGCTCCTGGAGCAGGGGTTGCGCACTGCCCTTAGGTTCCCCTAAGTTAGTACTGCCTCACCAACCCGGCTGGGGGGTCGGTCGGTGAGGAGGAGACGCGCATCGCTGCGTCTCCGCAGTTGCGTCGACGTCCGCGAGGCGAGTCGCGGGCGTGAGATGGGGACGGGGGCGTCCCGACGGAGGTGGCCGGTTCTCGGCCACCTCCGTTCTCCGTTTGTGACCGATGCCCGGCGCGAGGCGCCTTGCATGTCGCCGAGCGGGCGACGTACGTTCGGGGCGCACCTTCGGAGCGGCCGCTCCGGAGCCAGGCCGACCAGCACAGGAGACCTTTCCCATGCACTGTCCGTTCTGCCGGCACGCGGACTCTCGGGTCGTCGACTCACGGACCTCCGACGACGGCGCATCGATCCGTCGTCGCCGCCAGTGCCCTGCGTGCAACCGGCGCTTCACCACGATCGAGACCGCGAGCCTGTCCGTGGTCAAGCGTTCGGGAGTGACCGAGCCGTTCAGCCGGGAGAAGATCGTCACCGGCGTGCGCAAGGCCTGCCAGGGGCGACCGGTCAACGAGGATGATCTCGCGGTGCTGGCCCAGCGCGTCGAGGAGTCGCTGCGGGCCGGAGGCAGCGCCGAGCTCGACGCCTACGAGATCGGCCTGGCGATCCTCGGCCCGCTGCGCGAGCTCGACGAGGTCGCCTACCTGCGCTTCGCGAGCGTCTACCAGGCCTTCGACTCGCTCGAGGACTTCGAGGCCGCGATCAACTCGTTGCGCGCCGAGCGTGAGGCTCGGGAGGACGCGGTGCGTGAGCTCGACGGCTCCGGGACCGTCGACCATGCGCAGGAGGACCCCGCACCCGCGGGAGGGGCTTCGCACCTGGCGTGACCAGGTGGCCGCGCGGACCCGTTGCCGGGCGAGCCGCGTCCCGTCGGGGTGTGAACCGCGTCGGGCGGGGGTAGGCGCAGTCCGCAGCGGCCGGTCGGTGCTCAGAGCCTGCTCGACCGATCGGCCCAGATGTTGATGCCGGTGTCGAGCGGACGCGACGTGCCGTCCGGGGCCGTCTCGAGCGACACGGCGTCGATCGCCGCGAGCTCGGCGGGGGAGAACGGGGCAGCCTCGAGCGCGCGCAGGTTCTCGTCGAGCTGGGCGGTGGTGCGCGCGCCCACCAGGACCGACGTCACCCGCGGGTCGCGGAGAGTCCAGGCGAGCGCCATCTGTGGCAGGGACTCGCCGCGACCCGACGCGATCTCGTGGAGCGCGCGGACCCGGGCGAGGTTCTCCGGCGAGAGGAACTCGGGACGGAGCGAGACGCCGCGAGCCGCGCGGGAGTCGTCGGGCACCCCGTCGAGGTAGCGGTCGGTCAGCATGCCCTGGGCCAGGGGTGAGAAGACGACGAGACCTGTCCCTGAGTCACCGGCGACGTCGAGCAGGGTCCTTCCGTCGGTCCCCGGTTCCTCGATCCAGCGGTTCAGGATCGAGTAGGACGGCTGGTGCAGGACCAGCGGCAGGCCCAGGTCCGCGGCGATCTCGAGCGCCTGCGCGGTACGGCGGGCCGAGTAGGACGAGATCGCGGCGTACCGGGCGCGTCCCGAGGTCACGGCCGTGGCGAGGGCGCCGATCGTCTCGGTCAGGGGGGTCGTCGGGTCGAACCGGTGGGAGTAGAACACGTCCACGTGCTCGACCCCCAGGCGCCGCAGCGAGGCGTCGAGCGAGGACAGCAGGTACTTGCGCGACCCACCCTCGCCGTAGGGGCCAGGTCCCATGCGGTAGCCGGCCTTGGTCGAGAGGAGGAGCTCGTCGCGGTGTCCGCGCAGGTCGCTCGCGAGCACGCGACCGAACCCGGCCTCGGCCGATCCCGGAGGTGGGCCGTAGTTGTTCGCGAGGTCGAAGTGGACGACCCCTCGCTCGTAGGCGTGCAGCACGAGCTCGCGCTGCACGGCGTACGGCGTGGAGTCCCCGAAGTTCTGCCACAGTCCGAGCGACAGGGCAGGCAGGCTCAGCCCTGACCTGCCGGCTGGCCGGAACCTCATGCCATCGGTGCTCTCCGGTGTTTTGTGCGACATGTCTCGACCGTACCCGGTCGTATTCGCTGGCGTTACCGATCGGCGTACGCCAGGCTGGGGGGCAGGGGAGCGCCCTCAGGCGTACCCGTTCCACCGAGAGCAAGGAGGCCCGCCGATGACGACGTCGAAGGACGAGACACCAGCGACCACGCCCAGCGAGGACGCGAAGGCGAAGTTCCGCGAGGCGCTGGACCGCAAGAACGCCGCGAGCCACCGCACCGCGGACGGGGGCTCGAACACGGGCACCGTCCACGGTTCGGAGACCGTCGGACCCGTGCAGCGCACGTTCCGCCGCAAGTCCGGCTGAGCCGCGCTGCTGGGCACTGCCCGGCCCGCCTGCTACGACGAAGGGACCGCACCCACGGGTG
>NZ_JBHXBO010000313.1:0-3990 GCF_042726775.1 Oerskovia sp. NPDC060287 | reverse complement strand
CTGCCGGACGGGTACCTCCTGAAGGGCCCGGCACCATCTGGTGCCGGGCCCTTCGCCGTGCCCGACGACGGAGCCGACGTCGGGCGCTGAAGGCTCGGCCCGGGGTGGCGTCAGGCGGGGAGGCGGGAAACCTGGCGCTTGCCGCGGAGCGGGACACAGGTTCCGGCCCGCAGGAGTGCGCGACGTCGCGCGTGCGGTGACGGGCACGCCTCGGCCCGCGACGCAGGCCGGTTCGCCCTAGATTGGTCCGCATGGCTCTCCCGGTGCTGTTCGTCCACGGCTCGCGCACGTCCCGCACGATGTGGCGCGCGCAGCTCGAGGCCATGGACCGTGCCGGCATCGAGGCTCGCGCGGTGGACCTGCCGGGTCACGGCCGATGGATCGGCGAGCCGTTCACGCTCGACGGCGCGGTGACGACCGTCGCCCGTGCCGTGGACGACCTCGGAGGCCGGGCGCTCGTCATCGGGCTCTCGCTGGGCGGGTACGTCGGGATCGAGCACCGCGCGCGGTGTCCCGAGCAGGTCGCGGGCCTCGTCGCCGCGAGCTGCTGCACCGTCCCCGGCTCGCCCCTGCGTGGTGCGTGGCGCGTCGCGGCCGACCGGATCGAGAAGCTGCCCGACAACGGTGCGGCGATCAACCAGGCACTGGTCGACCGGACCCTGCCCGCGGCCGGGATCGTCGACATCGGTGCGGGCGGGTTCGCCCTGACGGCCATGACCGCGATCCTGGACGAGGTGGGCACCTCGGACCCGCTCAAGGCTCTGGCCGCGACCGACTCGCCGGTCTGGTTCGTCAACGGTCGGTGGGACCACTTCCGCTTCGGTGAGCGTGAGTTCGTCGCAGCGGCGCGGGCCGGCGGGGCCAGCGCCCAGCTCGTCGTGATCCCCGGGGCCAAGCACCTCGTGAGCCTCGACCGACCCGTCGCGTTCAACCGTGCGGTCCTCGAGGCGTACGGAGAGGTCGTGGCGGCAGAGCGGGGGGCGTGACCCGCCGTCCGGCCCGGCCCGCACGACCACCCGGCTCAGGCGAGGGGCAGGTCCCACGCCCTGGCCCCGCCCACGAGCGCGGCCGAGTTGGGGACGATCACGACGTCGTCACCGAGCCGCTCGAGCGCGGACGGCGTGATCTGGCGTGAGTTGCCCCCGCCGAGATAGAGGCGGTCCCACCAGAAGACGGGCCGCAGGCCGTCGACGAGCGCGACGACGCGCCGTGACCACAGCCCGTTCCCGAGGCGGCGGCGCTCGACCTCGCCGATGTACTCGTCGTACGTGGTGCCACGCCGTACCGGGGCGTGGGACCACTCGAGGTGGGGCGCGAGACGCCCTCCGTGGAACAGCGCAGACCCCAGCCCCGTGCCGAGCGTCAGGACGAGCTCGAGGCCAGACGCCGCGATGACCCCGGCCCCGTGGACCTCGGCGTCGTTGAGGACGAGAGCCGGTATCCCCAGCCTCTCGCTCACGGCGGCCTGGACGTCGAAGCTGGCCCACTGCTCGGCGAGGGCCGGGTCGACACGGCTCCGCGGGCCCGAGCGGGTGATGTAGTGCGGGGTGTGGACGACGACCCCGCGCCGGATCATGCCGGGCATGCCGACCGTGACACGCACGGCGGGGGGCAGGCGGTCGGCGATCTGCGCGATGACGTCGACCAGGAGCGAGGGCGGCAGCGGGTAGGGCGTGGGTACCCGCACGGCGGTCGCGTGCGCGGTCCCCGCGGCGTCGAGCACGTTGGCCTTGATGCCGCCCCCGCCGCAGTCCACCGCGAGGGTGCGCAGGTCGGCGGGGTCGGTCGTGGCGGGACGTTCGGGCATGTCTGCACACTAACGGGCGCTAGCGTAGGTGCACGTGACGAACGAGCAGCCGGTCCGCGTCCGCCTGGACCTCGCCTACCAGGGCACCGACTTCGCGGGCTGGGCCCGACAGCCCGGTCTGCGGACCGTCGAGGGGGCCCTCGAGGACGGTCTGGGGCAGATCCTGCGGGGCGTCCCGCCGCGCCTGACGGTCGCGGGGCGCACCGACGCCGGCGTGCACGCCCGCGGGCAGGTGGCCCACGTCGACCTCCCACGGTCCGTCTGGGACGCGATGCCCGGCCGGTCCGACCGCGAGCCGGGAGACGCGCTCGTCGCGCGGCTCGGGGGAGTGCTGCCGGGCGACGTCGTGGTGCACCGGGCCTCCCGGGCGCCGGAGGGGTTCGACGCGCGCTTCTCGGCCCTCTACCGCAGCTACACGTTCCGGATCGTCGACGACCCGACCCTGCGCGACCCGTTGCGCCGCGAGTGGGTCCTGTGGAACCGCAAGCCGCTCGACGCGGACGCGATGCACGAGGCGCTGCAGCCCTTGCTCGGCGTGCGCGACTTCGCGGCCTTCTGCAAGCCGCGCCCCGGTGCGACCACGATCCGCGAGCTCCAGCACCTGTCGTGGGAGCGTGCGGCCGACGGCCCGGACGCGGGGCTCGTCGTCGCGCACGTCCGCGCCGACGCGTTCTGCCACAACATGGTCCGGGCGCTCGTCGGGGCGTCGGTCGCCGTGGGGGAGGGGCGCCGCCCGGTCTCGTGGCCGGCCGAGGTCCTGGCAGCCAGGCGCCGGGACGCGGGGGCCGGCGTCGTGCCGCCGCACGGCCTGGTCCTCGAGGAGGTCACGTACCCGCCCGACGACGAGCTCGCTGCCCGTGCCGAGCGCGTGCGCGCGGTCCGCATGGACGAGGACGTGTGGGACGCGGGGGCTGCAGGGCCGACCGCCGGAGCAGGGGCCTCCCCGACCTCGTAGCGCCGGGCCGTCGCCCCGCGCCCGCTGCCGTCTCCTACGGCTCCTCGACGATGTGGACCGCGGCCTCCTCGGCGCTCGCCGCGGCGCCGTCGATCCCGGCGTCGTCCGCGTACGTGTCGTTGACGCGCCCGTCGAGCGCGTCGGCGTCCGCCACGAGGCGGCCCGACCGGGTCGAGTCGGGGCGGTCGAGAGGGTCGGCGTCCCAGTCCTCGGGCTCCTCGTCGGCGAGGCGCTGGTCGAGCGACTCGCCGTCCTCCTCGAGCCGTTCGGGGTGGGCGTAGGTCAGGGGAGCGCGCTCCGGCGGGGCGTACCCCTCGTCGAGCACGTCGTCGACGCCGCGGTCGACCAGGGTGTCGTCCTGCTGGAGCTGGTCGGAGTCGCCCTCGGTGCCGAGGGCCGGGTCTGTCCGGGTGGCCGGTGTGTCGTCGCTCATGTCTCCACACTGGCACCGGTGACGCGTTCGCGCAGCCCACCGGGCGGATCCGGCCACCCGCGGACTAGGCTCGGGGTGCGCGCGGCAGGGACTCCCGACGGGTGGCCGTCCGGTGCCCCGGCGCACGTCCGTCCCGTGACGACGCCGTCCTCGACCTGCGGGGCGGCCTGAACCAGGAGTCCCACCATGGCATCGATCGACGACCTCCTGTCCGCCATCCCGCTCGACCAGCTCGCCGGCAGGCTCGGCGTGGACGAGGCGACCGCCCAGAAGGCGGTCACGACGGCCCTTCCCGCGCTGATCGGCGGCCTCGAGGCCAACGCGCAGGACCCCGCCGGGGCCGCGTCGCTCCAGAAGGCCCTCGCGCAGCACTCTCCCTCGCTCGTCGAGGGCGGCGTGAACCTCGACGACGTCGACACGGCCGACGGCGAGAAGATCGTCCGCAACATCTTCGGCTCGAACGAGGAGCAGGTCGTCGCGCAGCTCGCGGACAAGAGCGGCACGCAGTCGAACGTCCTGGCCTCGATCCTCCCGGCGCTCGCACCCATCGCGCTGTCCTTCCTCGCCAAGCAGCTCGGGGGCAAGAGCGAGCAGCCGGCCGGGACGCAGGAGGCCGCCGGGGGCGGCGGGATCGGCGACCTGCTGGGCGGGCTCCTGGGTGGTGGGCAAGGCGGTTCGGGAGGCGGCGGCCTCGGGAGCATCCTGGGCGGGCTGGGCGGCCTCCTGGGCGGCGGCAAGCGCTGACCCCCGCCCGACGGCGGAGCGCGCCCCGGGCGCACCGGTGCACCCGGGTGC
>NZ_JBHXBO010000312.1:0-4008 GCF_042726775.1 Oerskovia sp. NPDC060287 | reverse complement strand
CGTTGGCCAGCGCCTCGGCGACCACGAAGTACGCCGTGCTCGCGACGGACGCGGGCAGCGGGGCCGGAAGAGCGACGTCGACGGTGACCGGGAGCGGTGGTCGGCCGGGTGGCCGCCTTCCGTCAGATCACGTACTCGATGAGCAGCGACGGGTCCTCGGCGGGCTCGGCAGGTGCTGCGACGGGCTGCGGGACGCGGTTGCGGGCAGGGACCCCCACGGCCACCGACCCTGCGGGCACGTCCTTGACCACCACGGCGTTGGCGCCGACCTGGACGTCGTCACCGACCCAGACCGGACCGAGGATCTTGGCCCCGGCTCCCACGACCACCCGGTCGCCCAGGGTCGGGTGCCGCTTGCCGCGCTTCATCGAGCGACCGCCCAGGGTCGACCCGTGGAAGAGCAGCACGTCGTCCCCCACGACCGCCGTCTCCCCGATGACCACACCCATGCCGTGGTCGATGAACAGGCGACGCCCGATCTTGGCTCCCGGATGGATCTCCACGCCGGTCGCCGCGCGCGCGACCTGGGCGATGATCCGAGCGGGCAGACGAAGCGCCGGCTCGCGCCACATGCGGTGCGTGAGCCGGTACGCCCACACGGCGTGCAGGCCCGGGTAGATGAGCGCGACCTCGAAGCCGTTCCGCGCCGCGGGATCGCGGTGCCGAGCGGCCTCGAGGTCCTCCCTGAGGACTCTCAGGAAGCGTCGCAGGGGACTGGGAGGTCTCATCAGTCCAGCAGGTCGGCGTACAGCACGGAGGTCAGGTAGCGCTCACCGAACGACGGGATGATCACGACGATCAGCTTGCCGGCGTTCTCCGGACGCTCGGCGAGACGCAGGGCGGCGGCGATCGCAGCACCGGACGAGATGCCCACGAGCAGGCCCTCCTCCTTGGCGGCACGACGCGCGTACTCGACCGCGGTCTCGGCGTTGATGTCGATGACCTCGTCGTAGACGCTCGTGTCGAGGATCTCGGGCACGAAGTTCGCGCCGATGCCCTGGATCTTGTGCGGGCCGGGGGCGCCGCCGTTGAGGATCGCGGACTCCTCGGGCTCGACCGCGACGATCTGGACGCTCGGCTTGCGCTCCTTGAGGACCTGACCGACCCCGGTGATGGTGCCGCCGGTGCCGATGCCGGCCACCACGATGTCGACCTCGCCGTCGGTGTCGGCCCAGATCTCCTCGGCCGTGGTGGCGCGGTGGATCGCCGGGTTGGCCTCGTTGGCGAACTGGCGCGCCAGGATGGCGCCCTCGCGCTCGGCCACGATCTCGTCGGCCTTGTTGACCGCACCCTTCATGCCCTCGGAGCCCGGCGTGAGGATGAGCTCGGCGCCGAACGCGCGCAGCAGCGCGCGGCGCTCCTTCGACATGGTCTCGGGCATCGTCAGGACGATGTCGTAGCCGCGGGCCGCGCCGACCATGGCCAGGGCGATGCCCGTGTTGCCCGAGGTCGCCTCGACCACGGTGCCGCCCGGCTTGAGCTCACCGGAGGCCTCGGCCGCGTCGATGATCGCGACGCCGATGCGGTCCTTGACCGAGTTCGCGGGGTTGTAGAACTCGAGCTTGCCCACGACCGTGGCGCCGACGCCCTCGGTGAGCTTGTTCAGGCGGACGAGGGGCGTGTTGCCGACGAGCTTCGTGACGTCGTCGTAGATGCGTGCCATGACTTCCTCTTCATCGTTGGTGGCCTGCGGCGAGAGCCGGGGCCGAGGGGGGATCAGCGGGAGCTGCCTGGGGTGGCACGGGGCTGCGACGGGGCAGGGGACGCGCCACTGGGCCTGTCGTCGGGTGGAGCGTCTCCGGGGAGGGGACGCTCTAGCGACAGGTGGGGCCCGGACAACAGGACAGGGCGCGCGCGGGAGTGCTCACCGCGGGGGAGGAGCCGGCGTGACGCGTGGTCATGATCGCTCTCCTCGTCCTGTGTCGTCCTTGCCCGCAGTCGCGGCCCGCGCCGTGGTTCGGCGTGGTGCCCTGCGGAGTCATGGTGCCTGGCCCGAGGCTATCGGCCCGTGCACCGCGCTGCAACGGTGTCTCATCCCCGACCTGACCTGCCGGGGGTGAAGTCGGGGGAGTCCCGCCCGTCGATCCGGTGGCACCTGTGCGTGACGGCGGGAGGCGACCGGCCGCAGCCGCGCGTCGCAGGCGGCTCTGCCGCGAGACGACGACGGCGGCCCTGGAGATCCAGGGCCGCCGTCGTGGTGCGGAGCGGATGACGGGAATCGAACCCGCGTGATCAGTTTGGAAGACTGAGGCTCTACCATTGAGCTACATCCGCGCAGAAGAGCCCGCCACGGTGGCGAGGTCTGCGGCGCTACCTTAGCAAATGTCCGGCGGTCCTCGGGTCACCGATCCGTCCGTGGGCACGGACAGGTCGCGGAGTCCGGTATGCGCAGCGCGTGGGGCGACCGTTCGAGATAGCTCGCGAGCGCGCTGCCCGTACCCCACCAGTCGCCGGTGATCACAGGGATCGTCGTGCCGTCCACACCGACGACCACGAACCCGCCGCTGGTGTCCTCGAGCCCCACGAGGTCCTCGTCCCGGACGTTGACGCTCAGGTCCGGACCCACGACCCCGATCGCGTCCTGCGAGAGCACGAGCCTCGCTCCGCGCGGTATGCCCCGGAAGGGCTTCGGTCGAAAGGTCCGGCCGTGCAGCGGCGGGGGCGGTGGGTCCGCGAGAACCAGGCCCAACGAGGCGAGCTGGGGTTCGAACCGCTGGTCGGTCTCGTCCGCGAGCACGACCAGCAGGGTGGGAAGAGCGTCCGCGAGCCATCCCCTCACGTCGGCCGCAGAGGTCGCGGCGACGTGCGCTCGTTCCTCGGCGACCGGGACGACGGTGCGTCCGAGCAGCGCTCGTGCGGCATCCTCGTGGGCGCGGGCGACCACCCAGCCCGGGTGGTCGAGGAGGGCCAGCGCCCGACGGCGTCCCCGCTCGAGGACGTCCTCGGGAACGCCCTCGGCGGCGACCTGCCGCAGCACGCGGACCACGAGGAGCGCGGCGTGCGCTGCGTCGTCGTCGATCGCGTCGCAGGTGAACGAGACCTGGGTGCTGTCCGTGTCGATGTCCTGGGTGTCGACCTCTGCCGTGTAGGCGAGCTGGTCCCGGGTGCGGACCTGCTCGTGCAGCAGGACGTCGAGGACGTTGACGCCGACCGCGTGGCGCGGGTCCGACCGCGAGGTGAGGAACGACACGCTGAGCGGGGTGCCCTGACGCCGCACGAACCCGGGAGTGACGAGGGGCAGCAGCGTGGCGGGACCGCGCGGCGCCGCAGGGCGCTCCGCCGACGGGAGCTGCGTGAGGTCGATGTCGTCGGGGGCCGGGCCGGTGAGGACGAGCACGGCGTTCTCCCGCACCAGGTGCTGCCGCGCGAACCGCAGGACCTCGCTCACGGTCAGGAAGCAGCGGCTCGGCGGGTCGATCGCACCCAGCCCCTCGCTCCGGACGCCGAGGCGCTCGCGGACCGCGAGCAGCGACGGGTGCGGGCTCCAGGAGCGCAGCTCGTGGTCGATGATCCGCTTCTCGGCCAGGACCTCCTCGTCCGTGAGCGACTCGAGCGAGCCGATCGCGACGGCTATCCGCTCCAGGACGTCCTTCACGACGTCGGGTCCACCGTGCACCTCGAACGACAGGTGGTGCGGAGCGGTCGTCGCGTTGGTCTCCACGTCCGTGGGACCGAGCCTGCGCATCACGAGGTGCTCGACGAGATGGGCTGCGCCGCCCCGGGCGAACGACTCGTCGAGCCGTCCCGTGCCGAAGACGAGGAACCCGGACGTCAGGTCCTGGCCGGGCAGCCGGACCTCGGGCACCCTGCGGTGCACGGTGGACCGTGGGGTGTCGGGATGCGTCACGGAAGTGCCTCTCGGGTCGTCTCGGTGGCGCATTTCTACCACGGCGACCCCGTACACTTGCCGAGAGCTCGTCGCCCTCGACGGCCCGTGAGGGGTCGTCGGGCTCTTGGTGACGTCGACGGGGTGTGGCGCAGGTTGGTAGCGCGTCCGCTTTGGGAGCG
>NZ_JBHXBO010000311.1:0-4011 GCF_042726775.1 Oerskovia sp. NPDC060287 | reverse complement strand
AGACAGCGACCACGGTCGCCCGGCCCCGCCGTCGTGCTCTGCGACTACTCGAACGTGGCGCGCAGCGCCTCGATGAGACCGGGGACCAGGTCCGGCCCGAACGCCACGTCCGTCCCGTCGTCGTTGGCCCGCGTGCGGACCGCGCACCAGGGGGTGCCGTCGCGCAGGACGCCGACCGCGAGGCGCACGTCCTGCCGGTCCGGGTGCGAGGACAGGTAGGCGAGCGCGGCCGCGGGGTCGGTCGGCAGGCCCTCCTCGGCCGAGGGCGGCAGGATGACGCGCTCGGCGACGATCGCGGCGCCGTCGACCGTCGGCGGCCACGACAGGGTGCCGAGCAGCTCCTCGAGCGTCTCGGCGTCGGGCAGACCCTCCTGCTCGACCGAGACCAGGTGGTCGGGGATGCCGCGCGCCGCGGTCACGACCTCGGGCGGGAGCTGGTCGGCCAGGCCGGGGTTGGCGGCGATCGCGTCGGCGGTACGCACGAGCGCGAACACACGGGGCGGCGAGTCCCAGCCGTCGGCCGCGACGTGGGCCTCGACGTCGCGGACGGCGTCGGCGAGCGCGAGCTGGGCGAGGGGGACGATCGGCGCGGGGGCGTCGTCGGGCACGCCCGTGGGGGCGGGCGCGGTGAGGTCGTCGGGCTGGTCGGGGGCCGGGGAGGTCGTGTCGGGCATGGCACCAGCATGTCAGGCCCGACGGCGTCGGCGCAGTCGGCGGGTCCGGTCCGAGGTCCTGTGGGAACCTGGAACCGCTGCGGGCCGTTGACGGAATGGACGGCCTGTGGCCGGACCCTGTCAGGGCTGTGGACCACCTGTGAGAACAGGAGGTCGGCGCGAGCGACGGGGGCCGGTGCAGACGCCCGACGACCTGACGCTCGACCGAACGCAAAGAGGTAAGCCCACCGTGTCATTCGCCGCAGCGCCACGACGCCCCGCAGGGCGCGAGGCCGGCTCCAAACGACGACGTAGCCCGCTCGGCATTGCCGTCGCAGTCGTGGCCGCCCTCGTCCTCCTGCTGTTCCTGCTCGCCCAGTTCTGGACCGAGGTCCTCTGGTTCACCCAGCTCGGGTTCGAGGACGTCCTGTGGACCGAGTGGGGGACCCGCGCGGCGCTGTTCGTCGGCGGCTTCCTGGTGATGGGAGGACTCGTCTTCCTGTCCCTGTCGCTCGCGTACCGCTCGCGCCCCATCTACGCACCCTCGACGCCCGAGCAGGCGACGCTGGACCAGTACCGCGAGGCCGTCGAGCCGCTGCGCAAGGTCGTGACCGTCGCGGGGCCGGCCATCATCGGCTTCTTCGCCGGCGCGGCGGCCTCCTCGCAGTGGAGCACGGTGATCCTCGCGCTCAACTCCGAGCCGTTCGGCACCAAGGACCCGCAGTACGGGATGGACATCTCGTTCTTCGTGTTCACGCTGCCCGTGCTGCGCTTCGCGGTCGGTTTCCTCATGGCCGCGGTGATCATCGCGGGCATCGGGGCGCTCGCGACGCACTACCTGTACGGCGGCCTGCGCATCGGCGCGGGGGCCGGGAACGGGCCGCGCACCACCAAGGCGGCGCGCGTGCAGCTCTCGGTGACGGCTGCGGTCCTCATGCTCCTCATCGGCGCGAACTACTGGCTCGACCGCTACTCGCTGCTGACCTCGTCGGGTGACAAGTTCGACGGCGCCTCGTACGCCGACGTCAACGCGGTGATCCCCTCGAAGGCGATCCTGACCGGTGTCGCGATCCTCGTGGCGCTGCTGTTCGTGCTCACGGCGATCCGCGGGAACTGGCGCCTGCCGGCGATCGGGGTCGGCCTGATGGTCGTCTCCGCGATCGCGATCGGCGGCATCTACCCTGCCGTCGTCCAGCGCTTCCAGGTCGCGCCGAACGCCCAGGAGTTCGAGGCCGAGTACATCCAGCGCAACATCGACGCGACCAAGTCCGCGTTCGGGCTCGACGACGTCGAGGCCGCGAACTACGACGCGAAGACCGAGGCGGAGGCGGGCGCACTGCGCGCGGACGCCGACACGACCGCGTCGATCCGTCTGCTCGACCCGCAGATCGTGAGCCCCACGTTCCGCCAGCTCCAGCAGAACAAGCAGTACTACAACTTCCAGGAGACCCTCTCGGTCGACCGGTACATGATCGACGGCGAGAGCCGCGACACCGTGATCGCGGTCCGCGAGCTCGACCTCGACGGTCTGGGCGCGAGCCAGCGCAACTGGGTCAACGACCACACCGTGTACACGCACGGCTACGGCGTCGTCGCCGCGTACGGCAACCAGATCGGCCCGGGCGGACAGCCGGCCTTCTACGAGGGCGACATCCCCTCGGTGGGCTCGCTGCCCGAGTACGAGCCGCGCATCTACTTCAGCCCCGAGTCCGACCAGTACTCGATCGTCGGCGCCCCCGAGGGCACCAAGTCGTGGGAGTTCGACTACCCGGACGACGACGCGGGCGGCCAGGTGACCAACACCTACGGCGCCGAGGACGGGGCCGTCGCAGGCCCGAGCGTGGGCTCGTTCGGCAACAAGCTGCTCTACGCGCTCAAGTTCGGCTCCGAGCAGATCCTGTTCTCGGAGCGCGTGACCGACGAGTCGCAGATCCTGTACGACCGGTCGCCGCGCGACCGCGTCGCCAAGGTCGCCCCGTACCTGACGCTCGACGGCAAGGTCTACCCGGCCGTCGTCGACGGACGCGTCAAGTGGATCGTCGACGGCTACACCACGACGAACTCCTACCCGTACTCGGCGTCGCGTCCCCTCGACGAAGCGACCCAGGACACGCTGACGGCGACCTCGCAGTCGGTGGCCGCGCTGGCGCCGCAGCAGGTCAACTACATCCGCAACTCGGTCAAGGCCACGGTCGACGCGTACGACGGTTCCGTGGACCTGTACGCGTGGGACACCGAGGACCCGATCCTCAAGGCGTGGGACAACGTGTTCCCGACGTCGCTCAAGCCGATCTCCGAGATCAGCGGCGACCTGATGAGCCACCTGCGCTACCCCGAGGACATGTTCAAGGTCCAGCGTTCGCTCCTCACGAGCTACCACGTGGACGACGCCCGCGAGTTCTTCTCCGGTCAGGACTTCTGGAACGTGCCGCGGGACCCCACGGCCGAGGGCACGGGCAACTCCAAGCCGTACCAGCCGCCGTACTACCTGACGCTCCAGATGCCGGGTCAGGAGGCTCCGGCGTTCTCGCTCATGACGACGTTCATCCCGGGTGGCAACTCCGACCGCGAGATCCTCACGGGCTTCCTCGCGGTCGACGCGGAGGCCGGGAGCACCGCGGGCGTCAAGGCGGACAGCTACGGCAAGCTCAGGCTGCTCGAGCTGCCACGCAACGCGACCGTGCCTGGACCCGGTCAGGTGCAGAACACGTTCAACTCGAACCCGACGGTCTCCAACGAGCTCAACATCCTCAGCCGAGGCAACTCGACCGTGATCCACGGCAACCTGCTGACGCTCCCGGTGGGTGGCGGCCTGCTCTACGTGCAGCCGGTGTACGTCCAGGCGTCGACGGGGACCAAGTTCCCGCTGCTGCGCAAGGTGCTGGTCAACTTCGGTGACCAGGTCGGGTTCGCGGACACGCTCGACGAGGCCCTCAACCAGGTCTTCGGCGGCGAGTCGGGGGCCGACGCCGGGGACGCCGGGGGAGAGGTCCTGCCGGAGATCCCGACCGACGGGGAGACCACCCCGCCGGCCGAGGGCACCGATCCCGGGACGGGCACCACGCCGGACACCGGGACCGAGGCGCCCGAGGCCAGGGCCCGCCTGGACCAGGCGCTCCAGGCAGCCAGCCAGGCGATCAAGGACGGCCAGGCCGCCCTCGCCGAGGGTGACTTCGCGGCCTATGGCGAGTCGCAGGAACGCCTCCAGACCGCCCTCGAGACGGCCATCGCGGCCGAGCAGGAGTTGGGGGGAACCACGACCCCGTGAGACGGCGCCCCGGCACGGGGTGCTCGGAGGGTGGTCGGCCGGTGAGGTGACCGCCACGACGACGGAGCGCCGCTCCCGATCCACAAGGGT